>NZ_JBHYGR010000111.1:0-32755 GCF_042738155.1 Kitasatospora sp. NPDC059088
GGCGGCGCGGTCGGCGCGGGCGGCGCGGTCGGCGCGGTCGGCGCGGGCAGTGCCGGGGCCTCGCCCGGTGCGCCGGCCCCGCTGTGGAGCCGGCCGTTCAGCGGCGTGACGGTCCTCCACCAGCTGTCCCTCGTCGGCTCGACGCCGGTGTGGTGGACCGAGGGCACGGGCGCGGCCGGTGTGGACCCCTCGACGGGGCGTACGGCGTGGTCCCAGCAGGAGGTCCAGTTCGTCCAGGCGCAGGGCGGGCTGCTCTACGGGACGTCCCCGGACTTCGCGAGCCTGGTGTGGCTGGACGCCTCGGCGCAGACCCACCGGATCCCGCTCGCCGTGCCCGCCGACCAGCACATGTACGCCGCGATGACCCTGCGGGTCTTCGGCGCGGACGACCGGACCGTGGTGACGGCCCGGCAGACCTCCGCCACCGGCGGCGGGCTCCTCGCCGGGACCGACGCGGGCAGCGGCGAGGTGCTGTGGCAGCACGACGTCGCCGAGAACCTGGCGGTGTCGATGGCCCGCCACTCGGAGTCCCTGTACAGCGGTTCCGGCAGCGCGATGGGCCTGGTCGCCGACGGCAGGTGCTACTACCGGGACGGTGACGTCCTGCACGCGCTGGACCTGCGCACCGGCGAGTCCCGCTGGCAGGCCGCCGGCCTCGCGCCCGCGGGCGCGGGGGTGCCCGCGCGGCTGCTGCGCACCGGCGACCTGCTGGTGGTCGTCGCCAACCGGACGGTGGTGGCCGTGGAGGCGGCCACCGGGCGGCAGCGCTGGACGGCTCCCCCGGTCCCGCAGGCGGTCTTCGGCTGTGCGCTCGCCGGCGACCGGCTGCTGCTGTCCGGGGCCCAGGGCACGGCCTACTGCCTGGACGTCACGACCGGCCGGGGGCTGTGGCACTGCACCGTGGCGGCCGTGACCCTTCCGAGTGCGAGCGGGGACTTCCGGGCTCCGTCCGCGGGTGACGGCTTCTTCGCCGTCCCGCTGCCGGGCGGGCCGTACGGGTCTGCCGTCCTGGACGCCGCCCGCGGCACGGTCCGCTGGGTGGCCCGGCCGCCCTCCGACGAGGGCCTGTGGACCACCGCGGCCGACGGCCCGACGCTCTACTGCGCCTCGTCCACCACGCTGCGCGCCTTCCGGGCCGGTGCCGGATGAGCGCGCGCAGCATCGGCCCGTACCGCGTCCTGCGCAGACTCGGCGCGGGCGGCATGGGCGCCGTCTACCTGGCCGCCACCGGCAGCGGGCGCCCGGTCGCGGTGAAGACCGTGCAGGAGCAGTACGCGGCCGATCCGGAGTTCCGGCGCAGGTTCGCCCAGGAGGTGGCCGCGGCCAGATCGGTCAACGGGGCCTACACCGTGGCGGTGGTGGACGCCGACACGGAGGCGGAACTCCCCTGGCTGGCAACCGAGTTCGTCGCCGGACCGTCGCTGTACGAGGCGGTGGCGCGGCACGGCGCGCTCGCCCGGCCCGCGCTCCACGTCCTGGGGGCGGGCCTGGTGGAGGCGCTCGCGGCCGTCCACCGCGCCCGGATCATCCACCGGGACCTGAAACCCTCCAACATCCTGGTCGCCCGGGACGGCCCGAGGGTCATCGACTTCGGGATCAGCAAGCCGACGGCCGACGCGCTGCCCACCGCGAGCGGCCAGATCATCGGCACACCCGGGTTCATGTCCCCCGAACACGCGGCGGGCCACACCCTCACCCCCGCCAGCGACCTGTTCTCGCTGGGCGCCGTACTGGCCTTCGCCGCGACCGGCCGCGCGCCCTTCGGCGAGGGGCCGCCCGCGGTGCTGGTCTACCGGGCCTCCGAGGAACCCCCCGACCTGGACGGGGCGCCGCCGGAGCTGACCGGACTGCTGGTGCGCTGTCTGGACCGGGACCCGGCCCGGCGGCCCGCACCGGCCGAGCTCGCCGAGGCCTTCCGGTACGGCCCGGCGGTCGGCACCGACTGGATGGGCGGGGCGGAGCGGACCGTACGCGGGCGTGAGCGTGAACTGGCCCGGGTGCTGAGCGATCCGAACGGCACCCGGCGCCGGCTGCTCGTCCTCGGCGGCGCGCTGCTCGCCACGGCCGCCGCGGGCGGGGCCACCCGGCTGCTGTGGCCGGGAAACGCGGGGGCGCCCCCGAAGGCCTGGTCGGCGCCCCTCCCCCGGGCCGGGATGGCGCCGGTGGCCTGCGGCCCGGCGGCGGTGGTGTGCGCGGACCGCACGGGGGCGGTCGGCTACGCCCGCTCCGACGGACGGGTGCTGTGGACCAGCACCTCGGAGGCGGGGGCGTCCCCGGTCGGCGACGGCGGGCGGGTGTGGTCGGTGGACCAGGACGGCTCGGTGCGGGCGCGCGACGCGCGCAGCGGCGCCGACCTGTGGCGCTCGTCCGACCCGGTCCCCGGTGCGCAGGCCCTCGCCCTGCCGCTGCCGGGCCTGCTGCTGGTCACCGGGGCGGACGGAGCCCTGCACGGCTACGACGCGGCCGCGGGGCGCAGACTGTGGAGCGGTGCCGCGCTGGGCACCTCCTTCCGCGTCCAGGGCATGGACGCGGCGGGCCTGCTGGTCGTCACGGTCCTCGGCGATCCGGCCCTGCTCGCCGACGGCACCTTCCGCTTCCTGGCACTCGACCGCGCGAGCGGGCGCCAACGCTGGTCGCTGGACGCCCAGGAGCTGTACGCGCCGCCGAGCGGCACCAACCTGTACGCCCTGGATCCGGACCGCGCCCTGACCGCCGTGGACGGCGGGCGCGGAACCGCCCAGTGGAGCCGGCCCAGCGGCCTGCCGCCGGCCTCGGCGACCATGTCCGCCGGTTCCTACCTGGGTTCGCTCGCGCTCCGTGGAGCGGTGCTCACCTGCCTGCCCGTCTCCGGGACGACGGCCACCGACGGGCAGATCCCGACGGCGGCCTTCGACACCACGGGCGCCCGGCTGTGGAGCGGCACCCACACCGGCGCCATCACCGGGTGCGCGGACGTCACGGCCCTGGTCGCGACCGGCGGCCCGCACGGCGCGTCCGGCACCGACCCGCGCACCGGGGCCACCGCGTGGACCTGGCCGTCGGCGCAGGGCGCCGCCACCGTCCGGGGCTCCTGGGGGAACTCGGTCCTCGTCACCGCGCCCACGGACACGGGCGGGATCGCCCTCCAGTCGCTGGCCGGCGCCGACGGCAGCCCGCAGTGGCACCAGACCTTCGCCCGCCAGCCCGGCGACCCGCAGGTCCTGGTCCAGGACGCGGCCCTGCTGGTCGGCTACGGGCCCACCCTGACCGCCTACCACCTGTCAGCCGGCGGCTGACAGCCTTCGAAGGGTTCCGTACGAGATGGCCGAGATCGAGGACACCCCTCCGGCGACCCAGCCGCTGCCCACCCTCCCGCGCACGAGCGCCCTGCCGGCCCAGGCCGTTCCCGCCACCCTCCCCGACCCGGCGGACCTGCGCCCGGGCGGGCCCGCCCGGCGGTGGACCTGGCTGCTCGGGGGCATCACGGCCGGCGCGGGCGCCGCCGCGCTCGTCCTGGGCCTGGTGGCCAACCTCGTCACGCCGACCGCGACCGCCTCGTCCGCGGCGAACTCTTCCGCCGCAGTCGCGTCCTCCGGCCCGGCGTCCCCGTCCGCGGCGCTCTACACCGCCTCAGCGGCCGGCTGCTCGCTGGTGCACCCCGAGACGGTCGCCCGCTATGCCAAGGGCGCCCCCTGTACCGAGCAGAAGCCGATCGGGGGCATACCGGTGACGGGCGGGAGCTGGACCAGCCAGGACTCGGGCCTGACCATGCTGCAGGTCCTGGTCACGCTGTCCCCGAGCACCGACAGCATCTACCAGGAAACGTTGAGCAGCGCCCGGACGGCGGCGGCCACCAGCGCCGGCACCATGAAGATCACCGACGACCGGTCGGTCCCCGGCATCGGGGAGAAGGCGACCCTGCTCTACACCGTTGCGTGGGGTTACGGCCGCATCGAACTCGTGGTGCTCCAGCGCAACGCGCTCATCACCGTCAACTACCAGGCGGCCACCCGCTCCGGCTACACCTTGAAGGACGTCCCGCCCTCGGAGGCCGAGGCCGCCGCCACCGCCGCCGCGCGGGACGCCCTGGGCACCCTCACCACGTGAGAACCACGGCGCCCCCGACTACACGGTGCGATCCGCAGCCGCAGTTCGTACTCCTCGGCTCCGGCGGCACCCGCCTGCTCGCCTGCTCGCCGTCGTCGAGGACAGCGTCGCAGGTCAGGAGCCTGCGGCAGGCGGCCGGGTGGTCAGATCTGGCGGTCCGGGTCGGAGAAGGTCAGGCCGCCGACCGCGAGCGGACGCCGGGCCGGGGCGGGCACTGCGGCGGTCTCGCCGGGCGGCTGCCGGAAGTCGGCGCCCTGCTCGAGCGGCGGCCGGCGCGCGCCGGACTGGGTGGGCAGGGGCGTGTCGGCGGCGGTCGCGGAGAAGGTGGGCATTACGAGAGGGCTGTGGTCTGTCATGATCGACAGTGTCGCAGCACGGACCGGGTCGCGTCGCCACCCTCCCGCAACCGGTGGGGCCGGAGCGGGGGTCGCACAGCCCTCGCGGGTGTCCCTGGGCGGTACGGGCGACGCGGCGGTGCGGGCGGTGCGGGCGGAAATTGCGTTGCCCGGACCCCTGGCCCCCGTGGCACCCTGACCCGGTGTCCAACGCGCTCTACCCCGCAGGCCTGACCTGGGACGAGGTCGACCCCGCCGCCCACCCCTTCGACCCCGCTTCGGCCGCGCAGGTGGTCCGCTCCCTCGGCCCGGCGCGGCGGGTGCCCTCCCGACCGGACCCCGCCGTCGATCCGATCGGAGTCAACTGGGCGCGGGAGGCGGCCAGGCCCTGGACCGATGCCATGACCCACGTGCTGATCGAGCACTACGGCCGGTGGGCGGCGGGGTGGCGCTGGTCGGTCGGCGAGGCGGACGTCGACGGCGGGCCGGTCGGGAACTGGTGCTGCGGGTCGCACTCGATCACCACCGCGGAGCAGACCCTCGACCGGGTCGTGGCCTCGCTGTGCGAGTGGCGCGACTGGCTGGAGCACCTCGCGCGGTGGTTCGAGGCCTACCCCCTGGACCCGGAGACCCTGGTGGCGGACCGGATCCTGTGGGAGCGCGCCGCCCGCAACCTGATCCTGCAGGTCGCCGACCGGACCGGCGCCGAGAGCGGCTGGTACGGGCACTGCCAGCAGGTCCTGGGCTGGTTCCTCACCTACTGGGGCGTCGCCCCCGAGGCGGCCGAACGGCTGGTGCGACAGGCGGTCGGCGGCCGGTTCAAGAGCTGGACCGCGCCGGACACCGTCCTGGCGGAGGAGGTCGCCGAACGGCTCGTCGGCCCGCTGCGCCCGCAGGACACCCACTGGTCGCCGGCCCCGGGCGGGCTCCCGGACCACCTGGAGCGCTGGCTCGCGGTACGCGAGAGCATGCCGTGGCCGGACGGCGAGGCCGGCACGGACGGCGCGGACCACGAGCCGACGGCCGCCGCCCGCGACAGCGCGGCGGAGGACTTCCGCTCCTTCGACGCCGCCGTGGACCCCGCCCGCGCCGCCGGCCTGCTCACCGCACTGGAGCTGGTGCGGGCCGACGCGGCGCGAGGTGCCATGCTCGACTTCGAGCTGCTGCGCAGCTGGCAGCAGCACGTCCTGGGCACACCCGAGCCGCCACCGCTGCGCACCCGCCCCGCCTTCGCCAAGGGCGGCGAGGAGCGCTACGGGATCGGCCCCGACACCGGCACCCGCCTCGACGCCTGTCTCGCGCAGGCCACCGACAGCCGGCCCTCGCTGGCCGCCAGGGCGGCCCGGGCCCACCTGGACGTCTGTTTCTTCCACCCGTTCGACGACGGCAACGCCCGCGCCGCCCTGCTCACCCTGCTGTTCGTACTGGCCCGCGAAGGCCGCACCCTCGACTCGGTGATACTCGTCCGCCGGTTCGGCCACCGGGCCGACGACCCGCAGGACGCGCTGAGCCTGTGCCGTTCCGTCGAGCTCGATCTCAGGCGCTGCGCCGCCGCCCGGTAGGAGACTGGAGCGACCCACGCCCCGACACCCCGAACCGGTCCGCCATCACCCGGGACGGGTCCCGGACGGGCGGGCTCACCGGATCGGCCGGCCGGGGTTGTCCAGCCAGGCGCGCCAGCCGTCGGGGGTGACGGTCAGCCCGAGGCGCGCGATGCCGGGCTCGCCCTCCTCGTGCCACCAGGCGAGGGCCCGCTCGAAGTCCTCCCACAGGCGGCGGCCGCCGTACTGGCGGACCGAGTGCACGTCCTCGCCGTCGCGGAAGGTCGCCGCAGCCCAGGCCGGGGTGGTGAGGGAGTAGAGCCACAGGGTGCGGGCGCCGTCGTCGTGCGGCTGGATCGCGTGGACGACGTCGCGCAGGCGCAGGCCGGCGGCGAGCGGGAACGGGTCGAACGTGCCGTGCGGCGGCAGGACGGCGGTGGTGGTGGACTCGGCGACGCTCCCGCCACCGGGCGGGTGCTGCGGCCGGCGCAGGCGCTGGGAGCGCATCTTCATGAACTCCACCGGCTGGAGGAACGGGCCGCTCGCGGCGCCGTCGCCGGTCACGGTGAGGCGGACCAGGGCGTCGGCGTTGGAGTAGTGGGTGCCGAACGGCGCCAGGATCAGCCCGCCGGACCGGGTCTGCTCGATCCAGGCCCGCGGAACCTCGCGCAGCCCGTAGGTCGCGATGATCCGGTCGTACGGGGCGCCGGGCGGGTGGCCGGATTCGCCGTCCGCACGGACGACGGTCGGCCGGTAGCCGGCGCTCGTGAGCGCGGTACGGGCCCGGGCGGAGATCCCGGGGTCGATCTCGACCGTGGTCACATTCGCGTCGCCGAGCCGGTGCGCGAGCAGGGCGGCGTTCCAGCCGGTGCCGGTGCCCTGCTCCAGCACCCGCATCCCCGGCTCCACCTGGAGGTCGTCCAGCATAGAGGCGACCAGGGAGGGCATCGAGGCGGAGCTGGTGGGTACGGTGCCGGGCTCGGCGCCCCGGTGTTCTCCGTCGTCCCACTGCGTGACGATGGGGATGTCCGCGGCGGCCGCCGCCAACCAGCCCGCCTCGTCGGTGGTCCGGTCGACGGGCCGGCTCTTCCCGGTGGCCATGTCGTGGGCCCAGACCAGGTCCGGTAGGAACAGTGAGCGCGGGACGGCGTCGAAGGCCGACGTCCACGCGTCGGCGACGGGGAAGGACCGCCCCGGCGGGCGGTCCTCCTGCTCAGGTGCGAGCGTCACTTGCGGTGGCCCCCGTCCCCGGGCGGGGGGCCGCCGTCCGGGGACGGCGGGTCGGACGGCGGCGTCCACGGAGTGCCCGGATGCCCGTCCCCCTCGCCGCCACCGCCACCCGAACCCGCGCCGCCGTGGCCTCCGTCGTGATCCATGCCGACCTCCCTTGTCGCCGCTGTGACGGTGCCTCCCGGTGCCGGGAGGAGTAGCGGGCCTGCCCGGCCCGCGCGAGCCACGCCGGGCCGCGAACGCGCACATCCGCGCAGTGCGGTGCGCACCGGACGGCAGACCATGGCGGTACTCCGCTCCCTCGCGGGCGGTGACGGCTGCGCCCACCCGACGGGGGGTCAGGCGGGCGCAGCGGCCCCGGCGCGCCCGCCGGGAACCGGGTGTCCGGTCCGTCACGGCGGGCGACGGTTCGACGGTAGGGGGTAAGCGGCCGGGCCCTCAACGAGGTTGCGCCGTCTTGCGCGAAGTCACCCGAGAGTGGCTATCGCCGCCGTGATCAGCTGACGGGCCCCGGTTCCGTGGACGGCCATGGCGGCCAGATCCGCGAAGGTCCGAACGTAGTCCGCGATCTCGCGCGGCTGGGTGATCCGTAAGTAGCCGGAGGTCAGTTCGACGGCTACCTCGTCCTCGTCGAACATGTAGAAGTCCTCGACCGGCAGGTGCGGGCGGTCGGGCCCGGTGGGGATGACGCCGACGCTGACGAACGGGCTGGAGGAGACGGCGAGCAGGTGGCCGAGCTGGGCTGCCATCGTCTCCGGGTCGCACACGGCGGCGCGCAGCACCCACTCCTCGATGAGCAGGCCGAAGCGGTGCCGGCCGGAGAACAGCATCCGCTGGCGCTCCAGGCGGGCCTCCACGGCATCGGCGACGTCGTCGACCTCGACGCGGGCGCGCTGGATCGAGCGCAGGACGGCGGTGGTGTACTCGGGTGTCTGCACCATGCCGGGCAGGACACGGCTGGCGTAGACGCGGAAGTGGCCGGTGCGCCGGTAGAGGGCAGCGACGGACTCCTGGGCGGCGCGCAGCCCGCTGCGCTCCATCCGGCGCCACTCGGTGTACATGGAGTCGACCGTGCGGGCTGCGGCGATGAGATCGGGGACCTGGTCGGCGGAGTCGCACGCGGTGCACCAGGCGCGCAGGTCGGCCTCGGACGGCGCCGACTTTCCGCTGAGGATCCGGGAGGTCTTGGAGGGGTGCCAGCCGCACCGGGCGGACAACTCCTTGCCGTCGATCCCGGCGTCCAGCATCAGCTCGCGCAGCCGGACGGCGAGCGCGGCGCGGGCGGCCTGGGCACTGGATGAGGGCGAGGCGGGCATGGGCTGTCTGCTCGGCGTGGGCGGGCTCAGACGGTGTACCGCTCGTGCGGGACGGCCCGTTCCCACACCGCTTCGAACGCGGTGGCGCAGAGCTTCGCGACGGCGGGGTCCTCGGTGTCGGAGGTGCGCGGGTCGGCCCAGTCGCCGTCACCGGTGAAGTGGTTGAACCGCACGACGCGGTCGTCGAACAGCCAGAAGTCGGCGCCGGGCAACGCCAAGTCGCACGCGTCGCGGCGCGGCAGCCAGCGGACGTCCTCGCCGGCCGCGGTGTTGACCGGCGTCATGGCGTGCAGGTACCGCGTGTAGAGGGTGACCGGCTCGGACACGATCCGGGCCCGGCGGACAGCCACACCCCGTTCGGTCGCCTCGCGCAGCATGGCCGTCCAGTCCCGCCAGTACTCCGACTCCGGGTCGAGGTCGGACTCGCCGGTCAGTCGGAACCGTTCGACGGCCTCTGCCTCGTCCGGGACACCGTAGCTGTCGCGCATCTCCAGGTGGACCGCCGAGTACCGGGCGGCGGCCAGCAGGTCGGAGAAGCTCATCACGCTCTGCGTCATCGCGGGTCTTCCGCAGAATCGGGATCGCCGACCTCGGCGTTCAGTGCGTCGTCCGCCTTCAACCCCTGAATCACCAGCTCCTGCTTGTCGTTGTCCAGCAGCACCATGGGCGACCCTTCCTTCCCCGTCTCAGGGTCGATCCCCACGAAATCTAGCCCCACGACACCCTCCAGCACCACGCCGGTTGCGGTCACTTGCGCGTCACCGTTCCGCAGTGCTGACGATCCGTCAAGGGCGTGCGGGCGCAGCCGGGCGGCTCGCGTCCGCGCTGGCCGTACGGCGTGCCCCGGCTCGTGCAGCGAGGGGTGCGACTGCCGGGCGCAGCCTGGTCCGCCGGTTCGGCCACCGGGCCGACGACCCGCAGGACGCGCTGAGCCTGTGCCGTTCCGTCGAGCTCGATCTCAGGCGCTGCGCCGCCGCCCGGGGGCGGCGGGCGCGGCGTCAGGAGGTCATGGACAATGCCGCAAGGTCAGGTGGTACACGGTTTTGACCGTGCCGTCCGTCGAATCCATCTCCAGGAAGCTGGTGTCGCCCGGGCTCGAAGTGCCGCGGTCGACCTGCAGTTCGGTGGTGATGTCGAGGTTGCGCTCCTCCCCGCAGGGGGCGAAGGCCAGGGCCGCGGCCGGCGCGGTGTCGGCCGTCTGCCAGTCGCCGTTGAACCCGCCCTTGAAGTGGTGGGTCGCGGTGGTGGTGCGGGGGTCGCCCTGGAAGTGGTAGCGGGCCCGCTGGGTGCCGGAGGCGCCCGGCGCCAGTGATGCGAAGCCGCGGTAGTCGGCGGACACGATCGCGTAGGTGTAGCCGCTGGGGACGTGCACGAGAAGGGTGAGCTGACAGTTCTTCCGGAAGTCCGTCGGCGACGCCCCGGGCCCCACCTGGGCGAGGTAGTTGCTGTAGGTGACGGTGAAGGCGGTGTTGTCGGGGGACACGGCGACGGCGGCCGTCCCCTCCGGGCAGCCGGTGCCGTTGACGGCCACGCTGTCGATGACGATCCGCTCCTGCGGCGGGGGTGGGGGCGGGGCCGGGCTGCCGCCGAAGGCCGACGAGCCGAACAGTGAGGTGGCGACACCAGTCGCGGCCAGCACGCGGAGCACCATGGTTTCCCTTCGACCGTCCACGGGTCCGGGGGCGGGCGTCGGTCTCCGCGCCCGCCCCCGGATCTACACGTCGGCATCGCACCACACACCGCGCACCCGAGTACAGAAGGTGACAATTCGGTCACTCAAACGGCCCGCACGGTCGGGGCGTCGTTCACCCACGTACGGGAACAGGGCGCCGCGCGGGTGGGCGGAACGTCCCCGCCCGCGCCGTCGGGTGGTGTCAGTGGACGAAGATCCGGTGCGGGGTGTCCTTGGTGGCGGGCTGGTTGCGGTCCAGGTGGACGCCCGGGTACGTCTTTCCCGCGTTGCGTACGGCGAAGCTGATGAGCACGGCCATCAGGCCGGTCACGCCCGACAGGCCGGGGACGGCTCCGCCGCCGCCGATGAGGCAGGCGACGGCGATGAGGGCGATGCCCGCCGCGAGCAGGAGCCAGCCGGAGGTGGTGCGGGTGCGCTGCTTCTGTGCGGCGGTCGGCTCGGATTCCAGCACGACCTTGATGGGGAGGCGGCAGTCGCCGCAGTACGCGTCGAGGACGACGGACCCCGACTCCGGGCGCCGGCTCGCGCCGAGCGGGAACAGGTGCCACTGCGAGTGGTAGGTCGTGCTGCGCAGCCCCTCGGTGCGGGTCATGCTCGTCCGGTGGCCCAGACGGAACCGTGAGACTTCGGTGGGCACGCTCATGGATCTCGCTCCGTCTCCCCGTGCGCGGCCCCCCAAGTGTCCGCGCGGGCCGCGATGTTAACAAACGCACGTGTACGCGAGGGGCCGCCGGGCGACGCCCGGGCGGCGCGGCCGGTCCGGAAGTTCCCGGCCGTCGGGCGATGAGTTTCGCCGCCCGGGCCGGTCTACCCCTTGAACACACCGACACGAGCAGGAGAGAACACATGTCCTTCCAGGCGTACCTCGACACCATCGAGACCAGGACCGGCCTGACGCCGCGCCAGTTCGTCGCGCTCGCCGAGCAGCGCGGCTTCGACGCCCCGGCCACGAAGGCCGGGGTGATCCTCGCCTGGCTCAAGGAGGACTACGGACTGGGCCGCGGCCACGGCATGGCCCTCGTCCACGTCCTCAAGCACGGCGCGAAGATCGACGCCCGGCACGTGGGCACCACGGGGTCGCACCGCGACGCCTCCGACACCCTGTGGCTGGACGGCCGGGCGACCAGGCCCGCGTGAACGGTCGGGGCCGGACCGGGGCCGGGCCGTTTCGGGGTGTGCTACGGTCGTCGGCACTGGCTGGAATGCGCGAAAAAATCCGCTCCTGAATGGTGTTTCCGAGCGGCGCCCCACACGGTGTTCGTTCCTCTGCGAGGAACCCGGTGCTTCCTTCGTCGTCCTGAACGAAGGCAGAGGACTGTGCTTTTTCCGTACCGTGTGATCATCATCGGGGCCGGACTGGGCGGGCTCGCGCTCGCCCACGGCCTGCGCGAGCGAGGCGTCGACGTCACCGTCCACGAGCGCGACGCCCGTCCCGGGGCCCGGCCGCAGGGCTACCGCATCCAACTCGACGAACCCGGCCTCACCGCCCTACGGCAGTGCCTGCCCGCCGAGTTGTTCGGGCTCTGCCTGGCCACGGCCGGGGCACCGCCGGCCCGGGTCTCGGTCCGCAACCGTCACCTGGAGGTCCTGGCGGACCGAGCCACGGGCCGAACCGCGGACCCGACGGCGGGCTTCGAGGCGGCGGGCGTCGGCCCGCGCGCCTTCGACCGGCCGACGCTGCGTCGGATCATGCTCCTCGGACTGGGCGACCGGGTGCACCACGGCGCACAACTGGCCTCCTACCGGCACGAGGACGACGGGCGGGTCACCGCCTGCTTCGCCGACGGCCGGACCGCGACCGGCGACCTGATCGTCGGCGCCGACGGCGTCAACTCGACGGTGCGCCGGCTCCTGCTGCCCGCGGCCCGGGTCGAGGACGCCGGCCTGCGGCTGGTCTACGGCCGGATCCCACTGGACGGGCGGGCCCGCGCAGCCCTGCCGGGCTGGGCCTTCGAGAGCATCTTCACCGTGGTCACCGACGGCCCGGGCAAGGCCCATCTGGGCCTGGGCCCGGTGGAGTTCGCCACCCGGCCCGACCTGGCCGGCCGGGCCCGGACCCCCGCCCTCGACCTGCCCCCGGCCCACGACTACCTCGCGTGCATGGTCGGCGCACCCGCCGACCACCCCGCGATGCCCGCCCCCGCGGACCTGCGCACGCTGCCGCCCGCCGCCCTGCGCGACCTCGCGCTGCGGCTGCTGGGCGACGGCTGGCACGAGGACGTCCACCGCCTGCTCGCCCGGTGGGACACCGCCTCGCTCTTCCCGCTGCGCATCTCCACCTCCGCCCCCGTGCCGCCCTGGGAGCCGGGCCCGGTGACGCTGATCGGCGACGCGATCCACGCGATGAGCCCGGTCCTGGCGATGGGCGCCAACACCGCCGTCCGCGACGCCGCCGAACTCAGCCGCGCCCTGGCCGACGCGACCGGCCCGGGCCCGGGCCTGGCCCGGGCCGTGGGCGTGTACGAGAGCCGGATGCGGGACTACGCCTTCCCGATCGTCGCCGACTCCCGCCGGACCGGACAGCAACGCGTCGGCCAGCGCTGACCGGACACCTGCGGGAGGGGGTCTGCGGAAGGGAGTCCTGCGGGCGGGCGAGGGCGGGCTAACGCCCTTGAGCGGAGCCGGTGTTGGTGCTTCACTGTGCGGATGATCAGCGAGGCCGAGATGACTGACCTGTTCGGCGCCGTACTCAGCAGGCACCGGGTGGACACCCGGGCGCGGTGGCGCAACGCCGTGTGGGCGCTGGTGGTGGCCGTGCCCAGCGGCTGGCTCGGGCTGTGGGCGCTGGTCGCCGCGGACGACGGCCGTCCGGGCGGGGGCCGGGCGATCGGCCTGGTGATCGGCCTGTCCCTGGGCGCGCTGTACGTCGCCGTGACGCAGGCGTGGCGCGCGGTGCGGGGCGGGTCGGGAGAGTACTTCGAGGTCCGCGAGCGCGGGATCGTCCACGGCTCGCGGCGCGGTGCGGTGGGCTGGGAGTGGAGCCGGATCGTGTCGGTCACGATCCCCGGCACCCCGAGGATCCACGGCCTCGCCCGCCGGCTGGGCAACGACTACCGCTGCCGCCTCGCCCTCGACGGCGGCGCCCGCCTGTACATCGACGGGCACGCCGCCGGGGCCTTCGGCCTGGGCCGCGCGGTGCTGGAGCACAGCCCCCGGGCGCGGCGGCTGCAAGGGGACGAGTGGCAGGACCGGGCGGGCGGCTGGTTCCTGGCCGGGGCGGCGGTGTTCCTGCTGGCAGGGGTCTCGATGGTCGCCTATCTCGCGAGCCACGCGGACACCACCCGCACGGTCACCGACCCGAACGGGATGCTCCGCGAGGAGACCGTGCAGGGCGTCGGCGACGGTGTGATCATGGCGGTCGGGCTGAGCCTGCCGGTGTGCGCGATCGGCGCGATCACGTGCATCGTGCTGTACGTCCGCTACCGGCGCTACCGCCCGCGCTGACCGGGCGGTTCCACCCCGGCACTACCCTGGCCTTCCCCGGCCCCGGAGGACGCCGTGCCCCCCACGCGAAGCGCCGGCGGTGACGCCCCCGCGCCGCCGCCGCGGCCCAGCGGCCGGCGCCTGCTGCTCGGCGTCGCCTGGGACGTCGTGGTCCCGATCGCGGTGTACTACGGGCTGCGCGCCGCCGGGGTCGGCGTCTTCGGCGCGCTGCTGGCCGGCGCCGTCCTGCCCGCGCTCACCACAGCGGTGCGGTGGCTGCGCACCCGGAGCCTGGAGGGCATGGCGGGATTCATCGCCGGGACCATGCTGCTCGGCGTCGCGGCCGCGCTGGTCAGCGGCAGCCCCCGGTTCCTGCTGGCCAAGGACGGGTGGCTGACCGGCGTGGCCGGGCTCTGGTTCCTGGTCTCGGTCAGGGCCAGGCGTCCGCTGCTCTTCCACGCCGGACGGCCGCTGCTGGAGGGCCGGTTCCGCTCCGACGGCACCTCCTGGGACGTGCTGTGGGAACGCGAACCGGCCTTCCGGCGGATCTGGCGGGTCTCGACCGCGATCTGGGGCGTGGCGATGCTGCTCGACGCCGCCGCGCGGGTCGTGATGGCGTACACCCTGCCGGTGGACGCGGTGCCCGGCCTCGGCGCGCTGCTGTGGCCGGTCACGCTGGTGCTCCTCCAGGTGGTCAACGGCCTCTACTACGAGCTGGCCGGGCTCTGGCGGCTGACCTCCGGCACGACCGCGCGACCGCCGCGCGGCTGAGCACCCCCGGCCGGGGAGGTCGCCTGCGGTGCGGTGCCGGGCGCGGCCGTCACCGCTGGAAGGGGCTGGGGCCCCAGGCCTTCCCGCCGACCGGGTAGCTGTACAGCGGCCGGCCCTTGACCGCGCTGGTGCGGAACGGCGCGCCGCCGCCGGGGCCGACGGTCAGCGTGCCCTTCCGGGTGCCGCTGGACCACTCCAGTTCCAGGTACCAGCTGACGTCGTGGGAGGTGGTCTCGGCGGTGACCTCGATGACCTGCGGGTCCCGCTCGCTCACCTCGACCGGCAGGCCGGCGCTGCCCCCGGTCATCACCGGGCGGGAGCGGAGGCGGGGTCGTTCTTCAACGACTCGCTGATCGGCGACGTCGTCACGGTCGTGCACTCCAAGGAGAAGACCGTCGCCCCCGACAAGGGACTCGGCGGCTGGAACCTCCTCTGGGCCAACTGGTAGCACCCGCCCGGGCGTTGGCCGGATCCACGGCGCCTCGCCGCCGGCACCCGCCGCACGGGGTTCCACCGGGGTTCCACCGGGGGCTTGATCACGACGGGTGGTCGGGGCCAAGATCTCCCCCGGTTGGATCACAACGGGGGGAGCCGTGATGTCCGAGGACCGGTCGGTCAGTCGTGGGCTGAGACAGCGCCACATCGCCATGATCGCGCTGGGCGGTGCGATCGGAGCTGGGCTGTTCGTCGGCTCCGGCGTCGGGATCGCCGCGGCGGGGCCGGGGATCGTGGTGTCGTACGTGGTGGCCGGGGTGCTCACGGTGCTGGTCATGCGGATGCTCGGCGAGATGTCCGCCGCCCGCCCCGGCTCCGGGGCGTTCGCCGCGCACGCCACCCGCGCCTGGGGGCCGTGGGCCGGGCTGCTGGCCGGCTGGATGTACTGGGCGCTGCTGGTGGTGAGCGTGGCCGCGGAGGCGATCGGGGCGTCCCGGATCGTGGCGGGTTGGCTGCCGCAGGTGCCGGCCTGGGTGTGGGTGGCGGTGTTCATGGCGCTGTTCACCGGGACGAACCTGGCGGGTGTGCGGCACTTCGGCGAGCTGGAGTTCTGGTTCGCCGGGGTGAAGGCGGCCTCGATCTGCGCGTTCGTGCTGCTCGGCGCCGCCGCCGTGCTCACCGGCCGGACGCCGGCCGCGGAGAACCTGACCGCGCACGGCGGGCTGCTGCCGCACGGCTGGCACGGGGTCGCGGTGGGCACGATCGCCGCGGTGTTCGCGTACGGCGGGCTGGAGACGGTGACCATCGCCGCCGCCGAGTGCGCGGACCCGGTGGCCGCGGTGCGCCGGGCGGTGCGCACGGTGCTGTGGCGGGTGGCGCTGTTCTACATCGGCTCGATGGCGGTGATCGTCGCCGTGGTGCCGTGGGACGACCCGGCGGTCGCCGGCGGCCCGTACGCGGCGGCGATCGGCCGGATCGGGGTGCCGGGCGCGGCGCAGCTGATGGACGCCGTCGTGCTGGTGGCGCTGCTGTCGGCGATGAACGCCAACATCTACGGCTCCTCGCGGATGCTGCACGCCCTCGCGGCCCGCGGTGACGCGCCGCGCCTGCTGACCGGGCGTGGTGGGGTGGAGGACTCGGGTGGTGCGGGCGGCGGCGCGCTGGTCGCGGCCGGGCGGGCCGTGCTCGCCTCGGCCGCGTTCGGTTTCGGGTCGGTGGTGCTCAGCCTGCTGTGGCCGCGGACCGTCTTCCCGTTCCTGCTGAACTCGATCGGGACGGCGATCCTGGTGGTCTGGATCCTGATCGCCGCCTCCTACCTGCGGCTGCACGGCCGACGGCGGCGGCGCACGGACGGGCCGGAGCGCGGGCAGGAGCAGGACCGAGGGCAGGAGCGCGGGCGGGAGCAGGCGGCCTCGATGTGGGGCTTCCCGTACCTGGGCTACGGGGCGCTGGCGGCGATGGCCGGGGTGCTGGTGTTCATGCTGGTGGACCCGGGCAGCCGCAGCCAGGTGCTCTGCACCGGCGCGTGGACGGCGGTGCTGCTGGTGGTGGCCGGGCTGCGGCGGCACCGGCGCGGGCCGGTCGCCGGTCCGGCCGTGGCGGCGGCCCCGGGCGCCGGGCCCGCCGTCGCCGCGGTCACTGCTCCCGTGCGTACCGGGCCAGGAACAGGTCGACCCCGGAGCTGATCGTGCGGTGCATCGCGGCCTCGTCCAGTTCGGCCTCCGGGCGGAACGTGCGCACCAGCTGCGGCACGCCCACCGTGCAGGCGACGAGCTGCTGCACGGCCAGCGCCGGGTCCTCCACGGCGAGCACCCCGCGGCGGTCCAGTTCGGCGAAGGCCTCGATCAGCGGGCCGTTGTTCATGTCGTAGCTGACCCGGTACCAGAGCTGGCCCAGCTGCGGGAAGCGGTCGATCTCGCCGATCACCAGCCGGCGCAGCGACATGATGTCGGGGCGCAGCAGGATGCGGGTCCAGTCGAGGGTGAGCGTGATCAGCGCGGAGCGCAGGTCGTCGGCCTCGGCGATGGTGGAGTTCCACGGCTTGAGGTCCTCGTAGGTGGTGGGCAGTATGCCGCCGATCACCGCGAGGAAGAGCCGCTCCTTGTTCCCGAAGTGCTTGTAGATGGTCGCCTTGGAGACACCGGAGCGCGCGGTGATGGCGTCCATCGAGGCGGCGGAGTAGCCCTCCTTCAGGAACTCGACCAGGGCCGCGTCGATGATGGCCTGTCGGCGGCGCTGGGCGGCGTCGACCGGGCTCGGGATGATCGGGATGCCGAACTCGTCGGTCGGCTGGGGGTCGTCGGCGGCCATCGGGTTCTCCTCGGGGTGCTCGGGGGGAGACGGTACGGGCCAGTATATGAAACTGAACGGTTCGGTCGGTCCGCTCGACCGGTGTGCTCGGTCGGTGCGTCGGCGGGGTGTCGGCGGGTCGTCGGCGGGGCGGGTTACGGGCCCGGCACGGCGATCCGCTCGGCGAGCACCGCCAGTTGCGGGCCGAGCGCCGCGCCGAGCAGGAACACCAGGTTGAACAGTCCGATCGCCTCCGGTCGCCGCTGCGGTGCCACGGCCTCGGCGGCGGCGCCGGTCAGGATGCCCTGGCCGCCCGCGTTGACGCAGGCGCTGGCCCCGGCGCCCAGCAGCACCAGCGGTGCCCAGGGGCCGAAGGCGGCGAGCGCGAGTGCGGTGAAGGAGCCGCCGAGCAGCAGGCCGGTGGTGCGGCGCAGGCCGAGTCGGGGTGCGGCGCGCACCAGCGACCAGGAGAGCAGCGCGCCGGTGAGGGTGGCGAGCGATCCGACGGCGCCGGTCTGGACGGTGCTCCAGCCGGTGAGCGCGGCGGCCCGCCGCGGTGCGCCGTAGACCAGGCCGAAGTTGACGGTCGCCAGGACCAGCATCACCGCGGCGACGGCCCGGAAGCGCGGCACCGCCAGGGCGTCCAGGCCGAGGAACGAGCGGCGCGGCGCCTGCGCGCCCGGGCCTTGCACGGGCTTCCGTACCGGATCCCGTGCCGGCTCCCGTGCCGGCTCGGGCTTCGGTCCGGGCTTCGGTCCGGCGCATCCGCGCAGTACGGCCGGCAGTACGGCCAGGGTCAGCACCGGCAGCACCAGGCAGGTCCGCCAGCCCAGCCCGGTCGCCACCGCCGCGCCGATGAACAGGCCGGCGGTGCCGCCCGCCGCGCTGCCGATCGCGACGACCCCTGAGGCGCGTCCGTCCGGCTGGCGCGCGGCCAGTTGGAAGGCGGCCACGTTGAACCCGGCCGCGCCGACCGCCTGCAGGGCGCGCCCGGCGACCAGCGGGCCCAGGTCCGCCCCGGCGGCGAGGGTGACCAGTACGCCGAGCAGCAGTGCCCCCGCGGAGGCGAGCAGCAGTGTCCGGGGGTCGCGCCGCCCGGCGGTGGCGGTGAGCAGCGGGGTGCCGAGCATCATGCCGAGCCCGTAGCCGCTCATCAGCCAGGCGGCGGGGCCGGGGCCGGTGTGCAGTTCCCGCGCGACGGCGGGCAGGACCAGGCTCGGGCTGGAGAGTCCTGCGGCTCCCGGGGCGGCGAGCGCGGCGAGCAGCAGGCCGGTCCGGAGCGACCCCCGTGCGCCCCGGCCGGTGCTGTCCGTCGGCGGCTGCGCGGGGCGGGCGTCCGCTCCTGCCGCCGTGTTCAGTGCTCCCGGCTTCATTCCGGGATCCGCCCGAACTTCCCGTTGGAGAAGTCGAGTTGGGCCTGCCGGAGTTCGGCCGCGGTGTTCATCACGAACGGGCCGCCGCGGGCGACCGGCTCGCCGATCGGCTCGCCGGCCAGGACCAGCACCTCGGCCGGTCCGTGCGGTGCGGCGACGGTGATCCGCTCGCCGTCGTGGGCCAGGACCGCGAGCTGGCCGTCCGTCAGCGGCGTGTCGGGCAGTTCGACGGCGCCGGAGAGCACGTAGACGGCGGCGTTGTGGCCGGTCGGCACGGTGAAGTCGGCCCGCCCGCCGGCGGGCAGCACGGCATGCGCGAGCAGGACCGGCAGGTGGGTCTCGAAGGGTCCGGCCACGCCGTGGCTGCGGCCCGCGATCACCTTGACCCGGCTGCCGTCCTCGGTGTGCACCACCGGGATGGTGTCGGGCCCCTGGTTCTGGCTGCGGGCCGGGAGGTCCTTGAGCCGGGCGGGCAGGTTCACCCAGATCTGGAGCATGTGCTGGCGGCCGCCGTGGGTGAGCAGTTCGGCGGTGGGCTCGTTGGAGTGGACGATGCCGGCGCCGGCGGTGAGCCACTCGACCTCGCCGGCGACGCTGGTGCCGCGCCGGCCGGTCGAGTCGGCCCAGTCCATCGAGCCCTCGATGAGGTAGGAGACCGCTTCGAAGCCGCGGTGCGGGTGGGCGGGGGCGCCCTTGGCCTCGCCGGGGGCGAGCAGCAGCGGACCGGTCTGGTCGACCATCAGGAACGGGTCGAGCATCGGGAGCTCGGCCACCGGGAACGGGCGGCGGACGGGGAACCCGGCGCCCTCGAAGGTGTGCACGGGGTCGATGACGGTGGTGGTCGAGCGGACGGGGGCGGCCTGGGCCGCGGCGGACTGAGTCGTCGTCATGCCGAGGACTGAACTACACAAGCCAGTTCAGAGTCAAGACTGAACTGTCTGGTTGACGCATTGAACTGAACGGTTTAGGTTTCTCGGCGTCGGAACAACCACCGCCGCCCCGGCAGCCACACGCACACCGCAAGGAGCACCGTCATGAGCGCGTCCAAGGTCTTCGCCATCTCCGGCTCGCTTCGCGCCGACTCGCACAACACCGCGCTGCTGCGCGCCGCCCGGAAGCTCAACCCGGCCGGCATGGAGATCGAGATCTACGACGGCCTGCGCGAGATCCCGCCGTACGACTACGACCTCGACCACCCCGGCAAGCGCCCGGCCGTCGTCGACGAGCTGCGCCGCAAGGTCACCGAGGCCGACGGACTGCTCATCGCCACCCCGGAGTTCAACTACTCCGTCCCCGGCGTCCTCAAGAACGCCCTGGACTGGCTGAGCACCGACTGGAGCAAGAGCGAGGGCCTGCCGCTGCACCGCAAGCCCACCGCGATCATGGGCGCCGCCCCCACCAACTTCGGCTCCGTCCGCGCCCAGCTGGCGCTGCGCCAGGTCTTCGTCTGGACCGACAGCGACGTCGTGGTCAAGCCCGAGCTGGTCGCCTTCCGCTCGCACGAGCGCTTCGACGAGCAGGGCGAGCTGACCGACGAGGGCACCGCCGGGATCCTCAAGGACCTGCTCGCCGCCCTCCAGGGCAAGATCGACGCCCGCGCCTGACCCCCCTCCCCCGGAACCCACCGCCCCCACGCGACACGGAGCCCCGCCGAGCACCCGCCCGGCGGGGCTTCGCCGTGCCCGGGCTCCCCGGCGTCACCGGGGAGGCCGGGGGCCGGGGACGGCAGGGACGGCAGGTCTCAGGCGGTCGGGCCGAGGAGGGCCGCCAGTGCGGTGCGCAGGTGTTCGTCCTCGCGGATCATCGCGTGGTCGGCGCCGGAGAGGACCAGGCGGCGGTCCCGGGTGGCGAGCGCGGTCAGGCGGTCGTGCTGTTCCGGGGTCAGGGCCGAGGCGCCGAGGGCCCGCAGGGCCTCCACGGCGTGCTTGAGGTCGGCGTGGGTCTCGGCGGAGTGCAGGGCCGCTTCGGCGAGGCGGGTGCGGTCGAGGACGGCCGGGTCGCCGACGGCGAGCAGGGCGAGGACGGCCGAGGGTGCCAGGCTCGGGTCGTCGAGGAGGGATTCGAGGCGGGCGGTCAGTGGGTGTCCGGCCGGGCCGAGGGCGGCGATCTCGCGGGCGGCGCGGGCGGCGGTCCAGCGGAACCACTGCCGGCCCCGGCTGTTGTCGAGCACCGAGGCCAGGACCGGGACGGCTTCGGCCGCCTGCCCGGTGATCCGCCACAGGGCGAGCGCCAGGGCGAGGTCGGTGTCCACCTGCGGGGTGGTGTCGCGCTCGGCGGTGCGGGCGAGCGCCTCCCGCAGGGCCGGGACGAGGGGGGTGGCCGCCGGTCCGAGGGCGGCCGCGGCCTGGGCGCCGTCACCGGCGCCGCGTACTCCGGTGGCGAACGCCGCCTCGGCGGCGGCCAGCAACGGTCCGCTCTCGCCGGTCAGTTCGTGCAGCGCCCGGGCCACCAGGAGCTTCCCGGCCTCGGCGCGCAGACCGGTGGCGGCCTGCGCGCGCTGCTCCGGTCCGCCGTCGGCGGCGACGGCGGTGATCGCGGTGGCGGCGTACGGGAACCGGGGCAGCACGGCGCACAGTTCGGGCAGCGCCGTGACGGCCTGCGGGCCCCATCGCCGCAGCAGGTGGACCAGGCCCGCGATGTCGTTGTTGTCCTTGACCGTCGTGCAGCCGCAGTCCTGGCATTCCGAGGCGGGCCGCTCCAGGGCCTTGGCGGCCAGGCGGGCGCGGACCGCGGCGAACAGCTCCGGGTCGAACGGGAAGGGGGCGTCGGCCGGGGCGTAGGACCCGGCGGCGCTCTGCATGGCGCGCGGGCGCCGGCCGAGGGCCCGGGCCAGCAGCGGGGCGGCGGCCTCCGGCGCCACCAGGACGAGCGCGGCGAGGGCCTGGTCGGCCGCCTCGTCGTCCGGCCCGCTGCCCGGCCCGTTGTCCGCCTGGGCGTCCGGCCGCGCGGCGAGTTCGGCGAGGACCGGCGCGGCCTCGGCGGCGGCCGGGCCGAGCTTGGCCAGCAGCTGGGCGGCCGCCCGGTCGGCGGCGAGCGGGACGATCGCCGGGACCAGCCGCTGCGGGGCACTGCGGGACAGGGCGCAGGCGCGGTCGGCCGCCCACAGGGCCTCGGCCCGCACCTCGGGGCGCTCGTCACGCAGGGCGGCGTCGAGCAGGGCGAGGGCGCTCTCGCGGTCGGCGGCATCGTCCCGCTCCAGCAGGTGCCCGACGATCGTGCGCAGCGGCTCCCGGTGCTCGTCCGCGTGGCCGAACCGGGCGGTCTCGCACGCGGGCAGCAGGCCGAGGACGGCGTCGTGGTGGGCGGCGAGCCACGGCTCGTCGGCGTCCAGCGCGGCGAACACGGCGGCCAGGCGCAGCGGCGCGGGCGTGTCCGGGGTGAGCAGGGCGCGGGCCTGGTCGGCGGCGCCCTCGCGGTCCAACCGGCCGTAGGCGGTGAGGAGTTCGGCCCGGACGGCGGGTTCGGTCTCGGTGGCGAGGTGGGCCCGGACGGCGGGCAGGGCGGTGCCGGTGTCCCGGGTGTGGCCGACGGTCCAGCCGGCCGCCTGCCGTACGTCGGCGTCCTCGTCCGCCAGCAGCGGTATGAGCAGGGGCAGTTGGGCGGTGACGGCGGCCCGTACGGCGCCCGGCTCGACGCCGTGCTCGTCCTCGCTCTCGGCGAGGCAGCCGAGCAGGCGGAGCGCGTCGACGCTCTGGCTGCCGGAGGCGGCGATCCGGGCGAGGTAGGGGGCGGCGTCGACGCTGGCCGCGTACACGGTGCCCTGGTGGACGATCGAGCCGTACAGCTCGTCCAGTGCCTCCTCGGCGTCCTCGCCGCCCTCGGCGAAGGCGCGCAACAACTCGGGCAGGTCCTCGGCGGGGCCGTAGGCGTGGTCGACGGTGGCCCAGGGGTGGTCGTCGAGGCCGGCGAGGGCGGTGGGGAGCTCCATGGCCGCGATCTTCGCAGGGGCCTCCGACATCAACCCGGACGGGGTGGCGCGGCCGGACCGGGGGCCGGATCTGGGGGAAGACCTGGGTGGGCGGGCGTGTCCGCGTGGCGCCGGGGTCGGCTCGCCTCCGGCATCCGCCGAGATGGTGGAGCCGCTGACGCCCTGCCCCTCGATGAGGATCATGTGACGGCGGTCTCCGCGGCGGTCTCGCCGATCGGGGTCCAGGAACCGGGGCTGCCGCTGTAGCGGGTGACGTGGTCGTTGCCGGGATCAGTGGCGAACAGCCCGGCGGGTCCGGTGAAGAGGCGATCGGCCGGGCCACCGATCGCGGCCCGGTGTCCGGTGGCCCGGTCCCACTGCGCGACCTCGGCGTGGTCCGGGGACAAGCGGTAGAGGTGTTCGGCGTCCGTGACGAAGGAGGCCGCCGGGCCACTGATCCGACGGCCACCGGTCGCGGCGGTGCCCGGCCCGTCCGTTGTGCCGAAGTCGACTTCCGGTCAGGAGGATTGACATCGAGCCGAGATGCGGTCTGCTGCAGGCAGGGGCGCGCGAGGCCTGCCCGAACGGCCTGCTGCCCCGACAGCTCCGCGAAGCCGGGGGCCGGAAGCGGCACGAGGGCCCACCGTCGTCGCCCGACCCGCGAAGAGAGGTACGGGGTGTCATGGCCCTGCTCGACGACGCGCACGCCGTGGTGCGCGAGTACAGCACTACCTGGTACGGGCCGGTCATCGGTACGCCGGCTCCGCTGAACGAGGCGGTCACGTGCGCCTATCTGCTCATGCGGGCGATCGACGAGATCGAGGACCACTCGTCGCTGGCCGCCGAGGAGAAGGGCGTGCTGCTGCGTGGCGTCGGGCGGCTGCTGCAGACCCGCTTCACCGAGAGTGACTTCGCCACGCTGTTCCGGGAGCACGTCGGCGTACTGCCCGCAGTGACCCTGCGCATCGGGGAGTGGACGGCACTGCCCCCGCCGGACATCGGGCCCCGGGTGTACGAGACCTTCGCTACCATGGCCGAACGCATGGCCCAGTGGGCCGCCGGCGGATTCACCGTCCGCACCGGCACCGACCTCGACCGGTACACCTACGCGGTGTCGGGCACCCTGGTCCTGCTGCTGTCCGACCTGTGGGCCTGGCACGACGGCACCCGCACCGACCGGACCTTGGGCGTCGCCTACGGACGGGCGCTGCAGAGCGTCAACATCCTCATCGACCGGGACGAGGACGCGGCCCGCGGTGTCGACTTCTGGCCGGACGGCTGGGGGGCCGCGGACCTGGCCGCATACGCGCGCCGGGAGCTGAGCGGTGCCGACGCCTATCTGGCCGCATTGTCGGACGGACCGGCACGGGCCTTCTGCGCCGAGCCGCTCGCGCGGGCCCACTGGGCGGTGCGCACGGCGAGCCGGCACCTGGATCACCGGGAGGACGGCCACGACAGCGGGGGGAACACCCGATGAGGCCCGTACCCGCGCCCCGGGAGGACAGGCGTGACCTGGCCAGGGAACTGGTGCTCCCCCGGATCTCGTTTCCGGTACCCCCTCGGCTTCACCCCCGCGCCGACGAGTTGGAGGAGCGCACTCTGGCATGGCTTCGCGACGTCGGCATCATCGGCACCGACGCGGACGAGACATACCTGCGCCATTCCACGCTCGGCCGCACCTACGCGTGGATGATCCCCGAAGGCGACGTGGAACGGGTGCTGATCGCGACGCGGTTCTGCGTCTGGGCCACCGTGCAGGACGACCGCTACACCGAGGGTCTGGGCCTCGCCGGCCGTACCACGGACCTGTCGGAGCACCTGCTGGCCTGCGAAGCCATCGCCGAAGACCCCCACGCCCCGGTGCCCCACGACGTCCCGATCGAACGTGCCTACCGTGACCTGTTCCAGCGGATCGAGCAGGCGGCGACCCCGCAACAGGTCCTGCGCATCCGCAAGGGGATGCTCCACTACAGTGTGGGAGCGGCCGCCGACGCCGCCTACGCCGAGCACCGGACGGTGCCGCCGGTGTCCGAGTACCGGCGCATCCGGCACCTGATCGCCCACCTGCACCACCACTTCGTCCTCACCGAGGTCGCCCAGGGCTTCGAGATGCCGACCGCCCTGGTGCTCGACCCGCAGGTCAGGGAACTGACCGACCTGGCGATCCGCATCATCGGGCTCACCAACGACGTGTACGGCTGCCCGCGCGACGTGGCCCGCGGCCACATCGCCAACCTGCCCATGGTCCTCGCCCACCACCACGGTCACAGCGTCCAGACGGGCATCGACCTGACGGCCCGGGAGATCGAACACGACACGGCCCGGTACACCGAACTCGCGGCCGCCCTTCGCCGGCGCGGCAGCGAAATCCTCACCCGCTACACGCGCGGACTGGACGACCAGATCGCCGGACACCTGGCCTGGCTGCACGAGACCGGGCGCTACGACATCGGCCTGTAGCCGGGATGTCCCGGGCCTGGCCACGAACCGACGATGCGGCAGGCACCCGGGAAGTCGGCTGATGGCCAGTGCCGGCGGTCGGGCGGCACGGCGTGGACGCGGTAGCCGCCGTCGCGGGTACGGCAGCAGGTCAGCGTTCCGCTGAGGTTGTCGGCCCGCTCCCGCAGCCCGATCAGCCCGGTCAGAGAGCCCGGCAGTGGGTGTCCAAGCCGCTGCCCGCCAGCAGGTCCGCGAGCCGTGCGACAGTTGGCCGCGGGAACGGGATCAGCACGCCCGCGGACACGATGGCGATGCGTCGGGGGCCGGTCCCGTCGGGCGCGCGCCCGGTGGCGGAGAGCACGCGCATGGCGCAGCGACCCCGGAGGCGAGCGGGACGTCGGGCGGCCGGGGCGCGGCGGCTGGGTGGTTCGTATACCGATGGGAAGCGGTGGGGGCGGATCGGCGGCACCCTTGGAGGAGGCCGACCAGGGAGGTAGCCATGGGCAGTCCGATCGCAGGAAGCGATCCCGCGGGCGGGGAGGGCGCGGACGCGAAGGCGTCCCCGCAGCGGCTGTTCACCGGAGGTGAGCGGCCTTTCGACCCTGAAGACCTCGTCATGGCCTCCGGGCAGGACATCACCCACGAGCGGCTCGAGTGGGCCAGGCAGCAGATCGAGCAGAAGGGCGCCGCGGCGCTCGAGCGCTACCTGCCCTGACGGAACCGGCCCCGACCGACGTGCGAATCCCGCCACCGCTGCCGCTGCTCCGCCGCAGGTGTTCGGCAGTGCTTTTCCTGGTCAAAATTCGAACATGGGTTGATGTTTGCACGGGAAATGCCGCATTTGAGCCATTTCACCGAATGCCTCTACCGCCTCCGCCATTCGTAATCCTAGGGTGAATTCGTCCAATCCCTTTGAATACGAAGGAGGATCATCATGCGGACTCGGAAGCGGGTTGCGGCGTTCGCCCTGGCCACGGCCCTGGCCGGCGCGGGGTTCGTCGGCGTCTCGTCGGTGTCGGCCTCGGCCGCCCCGACGGCGTTGAGCTGCGGCAACAAGCAGTTCTTCACGGGGAGCGGCGGGCACGCGGGCGCGTCGATCAGGTGTACCAACGGGCCCTTCGTCGCGGATGTGACGTGCTACAAGCCGGGTTACGGCCGGTACCACCACTACGGAAACCGGGTGGAAAGCGGTGGGACCTCGACCGTGTGGTGCGATCTGAACGCCACTGCGGAGAACGTGGTGGGCCTCGCCTCCTGAATTCCCGGGGAGAGGTCGCGCGGCCCGGTGGGCGGCGTCGGCCGGTGGGTGGAGGGCGGTGTGTCCGAGCGGCCGGGCATACTGGCGCCGTGTCGAGCACCGATGATTCCCAGCAGCCCCCTTCCCGTGAGCCGGAGCCGGAGCCGGTGACGCCGGGCCGGGCGACGCCCGATCCGTTCGAGGGGCTCGTCCTGGACGAGCGGTTCATCGGGGAGGCCACCGTCAAGGAGCCGACCGCCCGGACCCGGATGCTCGCCGCGCGGTGGCGGGAGGAGCCGCCGGTGGACCCGGGCGGCCGCCGCTGGACGCCCGCGCCCGCCCCCCCCCCCCGCCCCCCGCCCGGGGGCGGCCGGCGGGGGCGGCGCGCCCGGGCCCCCCGCGCGGCCCGCGGCGCGGGGCGCTCGCGGTGGCTGCGGCCCGGACGCCGGCGCACCGCGCTGATCGCGGTCACCGCGTTCGCGGCGCTGTTGGCCGTCGCGGTCGGGACGGACCCGGCCGGCGTGCTGAACCGGGACGGCCGGTCGAGGCCCGGCCCGCGGCCGGTGCCCGGAGCGCCCCGGCCGACCGCGGACGTCGCGCTGCCCGGCGGCGGGTTCTCCGACGGCGCCAGGTGCGGCGCCCGGGGCTTCCACCACTTCGAGCCGGCGCCCGCGTCCTTCACCTTCGCCGGGCCACCGGCCGACACCCCACCGCCGGGGCCTCAACTCGTGCTCAGCTCCTACGGGTTCTCCCGGGACTCGGCGCAGGACCCGGGGCACTTCACCATCGACCTGGGTCTCGCCCCGGGCCCCGGCGGCCGAGCGCTGGACCTGTCGGCGCCGCTCGGTCCGCAGGGCGTGGCGGTGGAGATCGAGGGCCCGGACGGCCTGGTCGGCGGGGCCCACGGCCTCCCGCTGACGCGCGGCGACGACGACGCCCCGGCCGGCCCGGGCGGCAGCGTCCACGTCGGGCCCGAGGGCGGCGCGTCCGCCCGGGTGACGCTCCCGCCCGAGGCCCTGTGCCCGGGCTTCGACGGCTTCGCCGTCCAGCAACGGCTGGTGGCACCGACCGACGCGCACAACACCGTCACCGGCCCGCCGCCCTACCGGCTCACCGTCTCCATCTCCGATCCGGCGATCGGCGCGCTGCGGCGCCAGGTGGGCTCGACGGTGCCGGGCGACGTGCTGGCGACCGACAACCGGGTACAGCCGTAGGGTAGTTGAGCGGCTGGGCGGTTGGGCGGCTGCCGGGCGCCGTACCGGCGCGCGCTACCGCTCGTAGCGCATCTCGGGGAAGCGCGGTGACGGGCCGTCCAGGAGGTGGTCGTCGTGGCCGCGCAGCCAGCGGTCGAGGAAGGACGCCACGTAGGAGCGGGTGGCGAGGACGGCGCGGTCGGGGCGGACGTCGCCGACGGCGGCGGCCACGGCCTCCGGGGTGACGGCGCCCTGGCGGGCGAGCTGGGGCAGCAGGGGCTGGGCGTCGGTGTAGGAGCCGTGGCGGGAGCCTTCCAGGGTCACGTCGGCGTGCCAGCCGGTGCTGTGCTGCCACAGGGCGTCCCAGCCGGGCTGCTGGTGGTAGCTGCCGGAGTCGGCCTCCTGGGTGCCCATCAGCAGGAAGGGCCGGGTCAGGCCGTCCGCGGCGACGGTGGGCAGGGGCAGCTGGACGCCGCTGCCGTCCGGGCCGGGGAAGTGCAGCTGGCCGTCGAGGTCGACGCCGGCCTTGAGGCGCGGGTCGTCGTGCATGGTCTGCAGGGCCGCGGAGCCGCCCCCGGAGTGGCCGACCGCGGCGATCCGGTCGAGGTCGAGGGAGGCGGCGAGGCCGGACGGCAGCTGCTCGTCGTGGCGCAGCCCGGCGAGCCGGTCCAGGACGAAGCGGGTGTCGTCGACCCGGGTCTGCAGCATCTTGCGCAGGAGGGCGCCCAGGTCGAGGCCGGGCTGGTCCATGAGCGCGGGGAAGACGGAGGTGGCGAGGTCCCCGTCGGGGAAGGCGACCTCGGAGGCCTCGTAGGTGTGGTCGACGGTGACGACGACGTAGCCGCGGGAGGCGAGGTCCTCCACCAGGGCGGTGCCCCAGCTGCGCGGGGCGCCGAAGCCCGCCGAGTACAGCACGACGGGCCGCTTGCCGCCGGGGAGGGCGGGCGCGTCGGCGCGGGCGTGGGTTCGGATGCCCGCCCAGTCGGTGCGGCCGGGTTCGAAGCCGTTCTCGCGCTGGCCGATGCTCCCGGCGCTGTCGAAGTGGTCGGCGGCGGCGGGGAGCATGTAGGGCGCGCGGTCGTCGCCGGTGGCGGGGCTGGTGGTCGGGTACCAGAGGCTGATCATCAGCTTGCGGTGCTGTCCGGGCTTCCAGGGGTCGTCCCGGCCGTCGTCCGTGAGCTGCAGGGCGGTCGTGCCGATCGGGTACGGCCCGGTGGGCTGCGGCAGCCAGGCCCTGGCCTGCCGCTCGGTGGCCCGCTGCGGCGCCGCCGCCGCGCCCGGCGCCCCGGCCGCACCCACCGTGGCCGTCGCCGCCAGCAGCACCGCCGCCGCGGCCGCCCCGGCCCGTCCTCGCGTGTTCATCGCCGTTCCCCCTCGTTCGTTCCCGTGGTCGCTTCGGACACGGGCGACGGTACGGGCGGGGAGGGGCGGAAACCGTCGTACCGGAGTGCCAAGTCCCTTCCTAGTACTCAGGTATGACGGTGTCCGGTGCCGCGGGTGCTTCGTGCTCCCGTCCGGGTCAGTGGCCGGGGGTGGGCTGTTCCGGGGTGAGGGAGTTGCCGGGCGGGATGTGGCCGCAGTCGGAGGGGGCGGGGCGGCCGGCGAAGCGGTCGCCCAGCCAGCCGACGGCCTGCGGGGCCCAGACGACGGGGACGCCGAAGTGGCTGAGGAGGTCGTACTGCTGGTACGCGACCGGAGCGGTGCCGGTCGCGCAGTACTGGCGGGCGAGGGCCCGGACGTCCCCGGCGACCGCCACGCCGTCGCCCGTGCCGATGCCGGGCGGGCTGGCGAAGGTGCCCTCCAGGAAGCCGCCGTTGCCCTGGGCGATGGAGCCGGGCACGGTCGGGGTGGGGGCCGAGCCGAGGTTGTTCCGGTTGACGGCCTCGACGAAGGGCGGCGCCGAGTTCGGGTCGGCGTACTGGGGCTTGACCAGCGCCTTCCAGGTCAGCCCGGGGTAGTGGCCCAGGGCGTCGACGATCGAGCCGTGCTCCAGCTGCTGGTAGACCGAGCGGCCGTAGTCGTTCAGGTAGGGCGTCAGGTCGCTGCCGAAGGAGCGCGAGGCCCCGATCACGGACAGCGGGGTGATGCCGCTCCACACCAGCGAGCCGTCCACGTACTTGAGGTTGTGCGCCGGGTCCACCAGCAGCCCGCCCTCGGTGTAGCCGACCAGCTTGGCGTTCACCTCGGGCGCGTAGCTCGGCGCGAGCGCGGCCGCCCAGCCGGTGGCGACGGCGCCGCCGGAGTAGCCCATCAGCCCGAAGCGGGTGTCGGGGCCCATGCCGGTGGCCGGGGAGCGGGTGGCGGCCCGGATGGAGTCCAGGGTGTTGGTCGCGTACTCCGGGCCGGCCGCGAGGTCGGCGTTCTGGCCCTCGGTGTCGGGGAGCACCACGTTGTAGCCCTGGGCGAGCAGCGGCACCAGGAAGAGCGCCTCGACGTTGGGGATCAGACCGCTGATGCTGACGTCGCCGGCCACCGCGCGGGAGGGGCCGTCCTTCGGGTCGAGCGAGTCGTAGAAGGACTGGTACGAGACGGCCTTGCTGCCGTCCCCGGCCAGGCTGCGCACCACGGTGGTGACGTTGGCGCTGGGGCGGCCCTGGGCGTCGGTGCTGCGGTAGAGCAGTTGGATCGCCGTCACCGGGGTGGGCAGCCCGAGCACGTGGTACGGCAGGGTCCGCGTCTTGAGCACGGTGCCCGGCGCGAGCGAGGCCAGTGGCGTGCTGCCGTCGTAGGCGTAGAAGGGGTCGCCCGCGGTGGCGGAGCGCGCGGCCGCGGGGGCCGCGGCGGCCGGGCCTGCCGTGGCGGCCACGGCGGTGGCGGCCAGGGCGGCGGTGACGGCGGCGGCGAGCAGCCGGGACGTGCACGTGCGCATGGTTCCCCCGAGTCGTGGAATTCCTGGTGGTCCGTCGGAGAACGCGGGTTACCAACTGGTAGCCGGCGCCCCGGAGAACATCATGTCCATGACCCGTCACGCTGTCCCCGGGCCGGGTCACAAAGATTAACGACGTGGGTAGTGACCGGTCACAAGGCGACGGGTCACAAGGCGGCACACCGCGCGAACGCGTCGCCCGGGGTCAGCGGGTGGGCGGCGCGGGCGGTGCGGCCCGGTCCAGGATCGCCTCGACGATGCGCAGCAGGCGTTCGCCCGGCCGGTCGACGCTGCCGTTCTGCGTGCTGACCTGCGCGCCTTCGAGGAGGAAGGTGATCTCGGCCGCGGTCTGCTCCGGGTCGGGCAGCCCGGCCCGCGCGCACAGGTCGAGCAGCCGGCGGGCCTGGCGCTCCTTGTGCCGCTCGATCACCTGCCGTGCGGGGTGGGCGCGGTCGGGCAGTTCGGCGATGGAGTTGATGAAGGGGCAGCCCCGGTGCGAGACCGCCGGCAGCCCGTCGGCGATGAAGCGGGCCAGCCCGAGGATCTGCTCCCGGGGCCGGTCGGGGTGCTCGGCCTCGACCCGGTCGAACGCCGCCTGGTACTCGGCGGCGACGATCCGCAGCCACTCGGCGACCAGTTCGTCCTTGGTCTCGAAGTGGCGGTAGATCGCCATCTTGGTGGTCTCGGCCTTCTCGGCGATCGCCTGGACGCCCACCCGCCGGATCCCCTCGCTGCGGAAGAGCTCCTCCGCGGCGTCGAGGATGCGTTCGCGGGGCGGCAGCTTGGCCACCCTGCTCGGTCGTCCGGCGGTCGCTGTCATGGCTGTTCGGGGCCTCCGGTCGCTCGCGGGTGCTCCGCCTCCCTGGCGTCCCGCACTTCCTGAACCTGCTGCTACGGTACCAGTCCGTTCCACGCGATACCGATCGGTATCGTTGAAGACTGGTCGGTATCGACATCGGTACCGGTCCCGGATCCAGGAGTGACCCAGTGGACGTCACGGAGTACACGGCCTTCGACGCGGTCGGGCTCGCCGAACTGATCGCCCGGCGCCAGGTGAGCCCCGCCGAGGTGGAGGCCGCCGCGCGCGCGGCCGCACGGGCCGTCGGCCCGCGGCTGAACGCCGTCGTGGAGACCTGGCCGGCCGACGACCGGCCCCGCCCCGGCGGCGCGCCGCTGGCCGGGGTGCCCTTCCTCGTCAAGGACCTCGGGGTCACCATGGCCGGGCGGCGCACCGAGCTCGGCAGCCGCCTCGCCGCCGGGAACGTCGCTGCCGAGGACTCGACCCTGATGGCGCGCTTCCGCGCCGCCGGCCTCGTGACCTTCGGACGCACCGCGACCCCGGAACTGGCCTACAGCACCACCACCGAACCCGTGCTGTACGGCCCGACCCGCAGCCCGTGGGACCCCACCCGCAGCGCCGGCGGCTCCAGCGGGGGCGCGGGCGCGGCGGTCGCCGCCGGGATCGTGCCGATCGCGCACGCCACCGACGCGGCGGGCTCGATCCGCGTCCCCGCCGCCTACAACGGCCTGTTCGGGATGAAGCCGACCCGCGGCCGCATCCCCGTCGGCCCCGCCGTCGACGAGATCTTCAACGGCCTGGCCGTGCACGGCAGCGTCAGCCGCACCGTGCGCGACAGCGCGGTCCTGCTCGACCTGGTGGGCGGCCCGGAGGCGGGCGACCCCTACGTCGCCCCGCAGCCGGAGCGGCCGTACGCGCAGGAGGTCCGCCGGGATCCGGGCTCCCTGCGGATCGGCGTCCTCGCCCAGGCCTGGGGCGGGCGGCGCACCACGGCGCCCGTCCTCGACGCGCTGTCGCGCACCGTGCGCCTGCTGGAGTCGCTCGGCCACCGGGTGGAGCAGGCCGGGGCCGAACTCGGCGTCGGCTGGGAGGAGTTCGTCCTGGCCAACGCCCGGCAGTGGACGGCGAACCTCACCGTCATGGTGGACGAGCTGGCCGCCGCCACCGGCCGGCCCGTCGACTTCTCGACCCTGGAGGCGCCGATCCTGGCCAGCTACCACTACGGGCGGCGGGTCACCGGCCCCGAGCTCGTGACCGCCCTGGCCGTCCGCAACCAGGTCTCCCGCAGCCTGGCACGGTACTTCGCCGCGTACGACGTGCTGCTCACCCCGACCGTGCCGGACCTGCCGGTGCCCCTGGGCACCCACGGCCGGGGCGCGGAGGCCCTGGACGGCCTCGGCTGGCTGCGCCGGATCCTCGACCACTCCCCCTTCACCGCGGCGTTCAACGTGGCGGGCACGCCCGCCATGTCGGTGCCGGTGACGGCCGACCCCGGCACCGGGCTGCCGGTCGGCATGCAGTTCGCCGCCGGGTACGGGCGCGAGGGGCTGCTCTTCCGGCTCGCCGGGCAGCTCGAACAGGCCTGCCCGTGGTCGGACCGCACTCCCCCGGTGTGGGCGGGCGAGCGCCCGGGCCGCTGAGGGCCCGCGGTGGCCGGCCCGGAGTACGGCCGGCCGCCGCGGTGCCCGCCTGGGAGTTACAGGCTGTGGGTGAGGTGGTCGGTCAGGAGGCGGGTGAACCGGGCCGGGTCGGGCAGGTCGCCGCCCTCGGCGAGCAGGGCGCTGCCGTGGACGAGTTCGGCGATGTCGGTGAGGACCGGGTC
>NZ_JBHYGR010000112.1:0-32321 GCF_042738155.1 Kitasatospora sp. NPDC059088
CCTCGTACTGGACGTACTTGGGCGATTCGGGCGTGCGTCCAGGCGGGATGCCCGGCGTCGCGCGCCTGGCAAGATCCGCCGGACAGGCCCTAGACGCCCTGGTACCGGGAGTTCAGGCGTAGTCGGGCAGGTCGAAGGCGGTGGCGGCCCGGAAGGCCGCCTCCAGTTCCATGCCGGGCCGGTCGAAGCCGGGGGCGCCGTCGGCGTCCGGGCCGCCGAGCAGCGAGGCGTCGGCCCCGTAGCGGTCGCGGGTCAGGTCGAGGATGGCCTGGTTGGCCGCGACGTGGTCGCGCAACCGCCGCTCGTAGGCGGGGAAGGCGGTGCGATGGTCGCCGCCGGCCGCGTGGAGTTCCCCGGCCAGGACGTAGGCGGCGGTCAGCGCCACGCTGGTGCCCTGGCCGGTGAACGGGGAGCAGCAGTACCCGGCGTCGCCGAGCAGGGCGACCCGGTCGTGGGACCAGCGGTCCATCCGGATCTGGGCCACGACGTCGTAGTGGAAGGCCTCGGTCTCCCACATCCCGGCCAGGAAGCGCGGCACCTCCCAGCGCAGTCGGGCGGCGCGCCCGGCGACCAGCTCGCGCTGCTCGGCGCGGTCCCGGGGCAGCATCCGGTCGAGCGGTTCGTCGGTGGAGAAGGTGACGAAGACCCGCAGTTCGGTGTTGTCGCGGACGGTCATCACCAGGCAGCCGTGGCCGTCCGCGCCCTCGTGGGCGATCTCCCAGCGGTCGACGCCGAGGTGGTTGGGGACGGTCCAGCCGGCGACGTAGCTGCCGACGGGGTGCAGGTAGTCGTCCTCGGGGCCGAAGACCAGGCGGCGGGTCCGGGAGTGCAGGCCGTCGGCGCCGACGACCAGGTCGAAGGAGCGCTCCTCGCCGCTGCGGAAGCGGACCTGGACGCCGTCGCCGTGCTGGACGAGGGTGTCGATGCTGTCGTCGAAGCGGTACTCGATGCCCGGCCCGGCGGCTCCGGCGATCAGTTCGGCCAGTTCGTCGCGCAGGATCTCCACGTCGGGGCCGCCGACCGGGCCGCCGCTGGCCGTCCACTCGGTGGTGCGGTGCAGCTCGCGGCCGTCCCCGTCGACCAGGGACATGCCGCGCAGGCCGGTCCGGCGGGACCGGACCTCCGCGAGCAGGCCCATCCGGTCGACGACCTCCAGGGCGTTGCCGCGGATGTCCACGGGCTGACCGCCGCCGCGCAGTCCGGGGGCGCGCTCCACGACGGTGACGCGGAAGCCGTAGCGCTGGAGCCAGTAGGCGAGTGCGGTGCCGGCGATGCCGGCGCCGGAGACCAGGACCGAGGCCCGGGGTCCAGTGGCGCCGGGGTGCGCCGGGGAGTCGAGCGGAAGGGGGGTGGTCGTCACGGTGGTGGTCACGGTGGTGCCTCCGGTGGGTTCGGCGCTGCTGTCGTGGACCAGACTGCGCAGCGCCACCCACAGGACGCGGACAGACCGCTGACAGCACCGGCGGGCCACCGGTAGGGTGCTGACAGTGCGTCATCATCCACCCCCCGGTTCCCTACTCCCGGGGCCGCTCGTCCAGGACCTGCTGGAGCTTGCCGGTCCGCGGGTTGGTGACCAGCTCCGAGCGCGGCACCCACTCCACCGTGAGGGGGTGGATGCTGCCGAGGGCGGCCTCGGACGGGTAGAGCGGCAGGGCCCGGTGGACGGCGTCGACCAGCCGGTCGGACAGGTCGGCGAGGTCGGCGGGCGGCGGCTGGCCGATGTGGCCGAGCCGCAGGATGACCCCGTCGCGGCCGTCCCAACGCCGCTGCACCAGCTGCATCCCGGCGATGTGCCGGTCCGGGTCGGCGGCGACCAGCACGCTGCGGATCTCCTCGGTGGGCAGGGTGACGGTGCCGACCCGGGCGCCCTCGCTGGTGCGGCCGAGCAGGCGGAAGCGTCGGCACTCGCCGTCGACCCAGGCGGCGCGGTCGCCGGTGGGGTAGCGCAGGATCGGCATCAGGGTCCGGAACAGGTTGGTGACCACGACGCGGCCGGGCGTGCCGGGGGTGGTGACGGGCTCGCCGGTGACCTCGTCGAGCAGCTCGACCACGGTGCGGTCGGCGAAGGCCTCGTGCACCCGGACGTCGTCGCCGGGGACGGGCGCGCCGACCAGGCCGGCGTCGTTGGAGGCGTAGCCGACCGAGGCGACGGCCGCGCGGGGGAAGGCCCGGGCGAGCAGCGGGCGCAGGTCGGCGAAGAGCAGGTCGCCGCCGAACAGCAGCAGTTCGACGCCGTCGGCGCGTTCGCCGCGAGCGACCAGGCACTCGGCCACGGCGCTGAGTTTCATCGGCTCGCCGGCCAGGACGTGCACGCCGAAGCCGGTGATCAGGTCGGCGATGTAGCTGTCCGGGGCGGCGCCGCCGACGCCGAGGCGCACGTTGTCGACCGGTGCGTGGTGCAGGGCGTTCTCGATGTAGAGGAAGCCGCCGTAGAGCTCGCCGGCGACGAACAGGTTGGCCACCCGGTGGCCGGGCCGCAGGCCGGCCCGGACCAGGCCGGCGCCGAAGGCCGTGACCGAGTCGGCGTGTTCGGCGCGGGTCCAGGGGGAGAACTTGGGGACGCCGGTGGTGCCGCCGGTCTTGTAGACGCCGGCGTCGGTGAGCGGGCCGGTCAGCACGCGGTTGTCGGGCCAGGTGTTGGCGGCCCAGAAGGCGGTCTGGTCGATCACCGGGAGCTGGTCGAGCCGGTCGGCGCCCTCGGGCAGCTCCCGGTAGAGCTCGGCGTAGAAGGGTGAGTGGGCGCGGGCGAAGCGGATCAGCTCGGCCAGGGGCTTGGCGGGCATGGGCGGGACTCCGTGGGTCGGGAGGAGGGTCGGGACGCCGGTCGGGCGGCGGGCAGCGGGCGGACGGGGCTCAGTCGGTGGTGGCCGCGGGCCGTCCGAGCCAGCCGCGGGCGAGGGTCTGGACGGCGGAGCCGTCGGGGTCGGCGAGCTTGGCCGCCAGGTAGTCGGCGGCCCAGGCGTTGGCGGGCACCCGGAACGGCGGCCGCGGCTCGCGCAGGGTGCGGAGCACGACCTCGGCGACCTCCCGGGCGGGTTGGCCGGCCGACTCCCAGCCCGGGCCGCCGACCCAGTCGAGGTAGTCGGCGAAGGTGTCCGCGTACGGGCCGGAGGCGGCGTGCAGGGTGGCCCGGTTGACGTCGGGGAAGACGCCGAACCCGGTGTCCGGGACGAAGCCCGGCACCACCACCGAGACCCGGACCCCGTGCGCCGCCGCGACCGGGGCGAGCGCCTCCAGGAAGCCCTCGACGGCGAACTTCGCCGCGCAGTACGCCTCGTTGAAGGGCTGGCCGACCACGCCGTGCACGCTGCCGACGGTGACCAGGCGGCCGCCGGCGGCGCGCAGCAGCGGCAGCGCGGCCCGGCTGACGGTGGCGACGCCGAAGAAGTTGACGTCCAGGTTGGCGCGCAGCGCCGCGTCGGTGGACATCTCCAGGGTGGGGTCGGAGTTGGAGACGCCCGCGTTGTTGACGACGGCGTCCAGCCGCCCGTACCGCCGGTGCACGGCGGCCAGGCAGTCGGTGACCGAGCCGGGGTCGGTGACGTCCAGCCGGTGGACGTCCAGGGTGACCCCGGCGGCCTCGGCGGCGGCCCGCAGCGGCCCGGCGCGCTCGGGTGCGCGCAGGGTCGCGACGGTGGTGTAGCCGGCCCGGGCGGCGGCGAGGGCGGTGGCCAGGCCGATGCCGGAGGAGGTGCCGGTGATCAGCAGGACCCGGCCGGTGGGGTCGGCGGGTTCGGTGTCGTTCACGTCGGCTCCTCCGCCGGGACCGCCTCCGCCGGGACCGCGGCCGTGCCCTTCGTGCGCTCGGCGGTGTCCAGCAGCGGCTGGAGGCCGAGCGCGGGGACGAAGGAGCAGGCGGCCAGCAGGGTGCCGGCGGCCATGGTGAGGCGGGCGGCGTCCAGGACGCCGAGCGGTCCGGTGAGCAGCGAGACGGCGAGTCCGCCGACCAGCGCGGCGAGCGGGATCACACCCCAGGTGACGGTCCGGAAGGCGGCGTGCATCACGCCCTGGTTGCGCGCGGACATCCGGGACTGCCGGACGGGGGCGCTGCACACGTTGATGCAGGACATGAAGAAGCCGTAGCAGCCCATGGTCACGGCGATCACTGGGCCGGGCGGCAGTGCGGGCGCGGCGAGCACGCCGAGGCCGACCAGGCAGTGCAGCAGCAGCGACCAGGCCATCGTCCGGCCGAGGCCGAACCGGCGGGAGAGCCGGGGGGCGACCACGGCCCCGAGCAGGGCGCCGAGCGCGGCGACCGACATGGCCGCGCCGAACACGCCGACCTGCACGCCCAGGCCGCGGTAGGCGAGGACGGGCAGCACGGTGACGTACACCGGCCCGCCGCAGTTGAGGACCACGGCCGCCAGCACCACCCGGCGCAGCACCGGGTCGGCCCAGTTGAGCCGGAAGCCGCGGGTCAGCCGCTCCCGGATCGAGCCCTCCTCGACGGTCCGCTCGCCCCAGGGGCGCATGCGGCGGAAGCAGGCCGCCGAGACCAGGTAGCTGGCCGCGTCGACCAGCAGGGCGGCCACGCCGAGCGCGCTGTAGAGGGCCGCGGCGACGGACGGCCCGGCGACCTCGGCGACCGAACCGCTGCCCTCCAGCCGGGAGTAGGCGCGGACCATGCCGTCCTCGGGGACGACGGCGGGGACGGCGACGAGGTAGCCGACGTTGAAGAAGATGGTCGCGCCGCTGATGACGGCCACGCAGCCGAACAGCAGCGGGGTGGAGAGCGCGCCCAGGGCGTGGGCGAGCGGGATCGCGGCGACGGCGGCCAGCCGGACCAGGTCGCAGACGAGCATGGTGCGGCGCTTGTCCCAGCGGTCGACCAGCACCCCGGCGACCGGCCCGAGCAGCGGGATGCCGAGGTACTGGGCCATCGCGACCACGCCGACCTGGAGGGCGGAGGCGTGCAGCACGAAGATCATCAGGGTCGGGACGACGAAGACGGTGACCTTGTCGCCGACCAGGCTGACGGTCTGTCCGGCCCAGAACAGCGAGAAGCTCCGCCCGAGCGGCGCCGGGGCGCGCTTCGCCGGGGTGGTGTCGGCCGTCACGACTCCTCCCGGACGACCAGGGCGGCGGTCTTGCCGGTGCGGCCGTTGCTGACCAGCTCGTCCACCGGGCGCACCCGGAAGGCCCACGGGTCGTGCTGGAAGGCGGTGCCGAGGGTGCAGGTCGCGGTGAACAGCTCGGTGCGCAGCCGCTCGACGTCCGGTACCGCCGCGGCGCCGGCGGTCACCACCAGCAGGTCCACGCCGCTCGCCCGGCCGTCCCGCTCGGTGAGCACCACCTGGGCCCGGGCCACGCCCGGGGCGCGCTCGGCCCGTTCGATCAGCTCGTCCACGTCCAGGCCGAGGCCGCGGACCTGGACGACGCTGTCGCGCCGGCCCAGCACCCGCATGGCCGGTCCGGGGCGCCCGCACGGGCAGTCGGTCAACTCGCCCGCGTCGCCGGTGCGGTAGCGCAGCACCGGGTTGAGCATCTCCGGGTCGAGGGCGGTGAAGTCCAGCAGTCCGCCGGGGTCGGCGTGCACCAGCTGGTGGGGCAGCGGGTGGAAGACCTCGGCCGGGCAGTCCGGGGTGTTGGTGCCCACCACCCAGGTCTCGGTGCTGCCGAACATGCCCCAGCGCCGCGCCTCGGGGGCCACCTCGGCGAGGTCGGCGTCCAGTTGGGGCTGCCAGGCCTCGCCGAGCCAGAGCACCTTGCGCAGCGCGGGCAGCCGGATGCCGGCGGACCTGGCGTGCGCGAACCAGAGCCGCAGCACGCTGGGGGTGCCGCCGATGGCGGTCACCCGCCGCGCGGCCAGCAGCTCCAGCCAGGCGCCGTACTCGTCCTTGGCGACCGAGCCGAGGGCGATGATCCGGCAGCCGGAGAGGTCGGCGAGGGCGGCGGCGAGGAAGTGGGCGCCCCACATCCGTCCGGCGCCCCAGGCGTTGACGAAGAGGTCGGTGCGGTCGAGCGGCTGCCAGTGGGCGTGCACCCCGGCCATGTAGAAGCCGGTGGGGGCGTAGCCGACCTTGGGGGCGCCGGTGCTGCCGCCGCTCTGGAACAGCCAGGTCGCGGACTGCTCGGCGGTCGGCTCCAGGTGGGCGAGGGCGGTGTTGAGGTCGACCTTCGCCAGCGGGGGGAGCTGGGCGAGCGCGTCGAGGGAGTCGGCGTCGAGGTGCGCGGGGTAGTGCGGGGCCAGCGCGGGCACGCTGCGCAGCCGGTCCAGGGTGCGACGGGCCACGTGCAGCCGGGGCGCGGCGGCCTCGGGGGACAGCGAGAAGGCGGTCATCGGGGGTCCGTCCGGAAGGCGGGGGCAGGGGCGGGGACGAGAACGGGGGCGAGGACGGGGCCGGTGCGGGGCGCGGTGTCGAGGGTGAGCGGGCGGGCGCCGTCGGCGAGCCACCTGGCGTGGCCGTCCCGGTAGGCGGCGAACCGGGCGCGGGTGACGTCCCGTTGCAGGCTGCGGTGCGGGTCGGTGCGGTCCGGGGCGATCACGCCGTCCGGTTCCAGCTCGGAGAACCAGTACTGCTCGCCGTCGTACAGGAAGTCGACGCAGAAGAACGGGATCGGCAGCCGTTCGGCGAACCAGGCGGTGGCGGCGGCGAGTTCGGGCGGCACCGGGGGGAACTCCATGCCCCCGCCGCGGCTGGCGTTGGCGACCGGGGAGCCGGGTTCGGGGGTGCGCTTCATCACCGCGTACGGCCGGCCGTCGACCACGTACACCCGGTAGTCGATGGTGCCGTCGCCCAGGTAGGGCTGGATCACCAGGGTGGTGTCGCCGCCCTGGGCCAGGCTGGCCAGGCCGCGCACCTCCTCGGGGTTGCGGGCCAGGTTGATCCCGCCGCCGCCGCACCAGCCGGCCGGTTTGACGATGGCCGGGTAGGTCATCCGCCCGAGCGCGACCTCGTAGCCGTACTTGGCGGTGTCCCGCCCGGTGCCGATCCGCACGGTCGGGATGGTCGGCACCGGGGAGTCGGCCAGGAACAGCAGGGTGGCCAGCTTGTCGTTGCCGATCAGCGACACCTGCGGGGGGAACGGCAGGTAGAAGCCGGCCTGTTCGAGCACCGCGTAGAGGGCGTACTGGTTGAAGACGTCCATCGACTGGTACGGCAGCGAGTAGAGCGCCGTGATGAAGAGGGTGTCCTCGGGGGTCACCACCTCGTCGTCGACGTACACCCGGGGGCGGCCGGGGCCGGTGGCGTCCACGCTGACGGCGTCCGGGGCGTGCCTGGTCCAGCGCAGGCCGAGGTCGGCGGCGCTCTCGGCGTAGAGGTCCCAGAAGAAGCCGTGCCACATCTCGGCCATCCGGGAGGACTCCCGGTCGGGGAAGATCCAGCACAGCCGGCGCAGCGGGCCGGGCGGGGCGGGGGCGGTCATCGGGCTCCTCGGGGTGCGGCGGGGGTGATGGCGGTCTCCGGGCGTGGGGTGCCGGGCGCGCGGCCTCTCGGGCGGGCGCCTGGGTGTGGTGAGGGGTGTGGTGCGGAGCGGGGGCGGTGGGGGCTCGGCCGGGGGAACGGTTGGGGCTCAGCCGCAGGGCGGACCTCGGCCTCGGCCCGCTCCGGGGTCAGGCGTGGTGAGGGTGGCTCCGAGGCCCGATCAGCCTTTCGGGGCGTGGAGTTCGAGGTGGCCCTCGCTCCTGCGGTGGCCGCGATGCGTCGGCCCGGGCCGGCCGGGGTGGGGGTTTCGACGGCGGTTCGGACGGCCTGATGGGAAGTCAGGACGGGTTTCGGCTGCCCGGTCGAACCCGTCGTGAAGCGTGGAGGGAATGCGGGCCGGTTGTTCCGGCGCCACTGTGGACGGGAGTGCCGGGGGGTCCCCGGGGTTTTTCGAAGGCTCTGCGGTCGGCTCCGGTGACTCCACTAATCGGATTGCGAGTTGAAGGCTTTCTCCGGTGCTTGCGGAGACCGTCGTACGGCACTGCGCGGCCGCCGCCACGGTCTGTCGGCGGGCCGGTGGGAATACCGGGTCGACGGGGCGGCAGTGGCCCCCGGCGGTCGGCATGCCGAGGAGTGCGACCACCGTTTCCGGTGCGTGGACGGCCCGTACGGCGACCGTGCCGGGGTTCGATCCCGGGCCTGTGGCCAGGGAGTTCGCCGATTCCAGGAGTCGGCCGTGGGTCGGGGCGGGTCCGCGGTGGACGATCGCCGGACGGCGGGGATTTCGACGTGCGATATCTCTGAGGACGTCAAGTAGGTCGGGGGCGACCCGGGGGAAACCGTGAATATTTGACATGCCCGCCCCAAATGCGCTGAGAACTGCTCATCCGTGCTCGGCGAACGGCGACTCTACCTTCGAACATGCGTGGCGACAATGGATGTTGAGGGTGTTCTTCCAAGGCTCCGTGGTGGAACTGTGAACCGCCCCCGACCGGGGAAATCGTTCGGGTGAGGACGGTGCGCCCGGGCGCCCCGAGGAGTTCACCGCCCACCCGCTGGGCTCCTCCGTCCGCCGCCCGCACGGCAGTTCGCCCCACTCAGTGCGGGTCGCCGGCGATCCGCCCGGCCAGTGCCCGTACGGTGGGCGGTAGTTCGCGCACCCGCAGGGCGAGCAACGGCAGGGCCAGGCCCAGGTACACCCAGCTGAGCACCAGCCGGGAGGACTCACCGGGCAGGGCGAACTGGACGCCGAACAGCACCAGCAGCAGGGCGGCCTTCCAGGGCAGGAACCGCAGGTCGAGGAGGAGGACGACGGCCAGCACGGTCTGAGCGGCGGTCAGCAGCACCTCGTCCACCTGGCGTTCGACCAGGGGGAGCGAGGCCGGGCCGCCGCCCAGCAGGTGGGCCAGCGGCAGGCAGCCGATCAGCAGCGTCCACTGGTTGACCTTGCTGGAGAGCAGCGCGCCCAGCCCGTCGTCGCCGCGCAGCCGCCAGGCGAACACCACGGCGACGATCAGCTCCGGGGCCTCGGAGGCCAGCGGGGCGAGCCACTGCACCAACAGGAAGCGGTCGATGCCGAGCGCGGAGCCGGCGTCCACCAGCGAGGTGGCGAAGGGCTCGGCGCAGGCGAAGACGACGGCCGCGGCCGCGAGGAACACCAGGACGGTGACGGGCCGTCGGCGGGCCGTCGGCAGCAGGGCCAGCCGGGCCGGGACACCGACGAGCTCCTCCTCGTCGGTCTCGCTGCACCGGCTGATCCGGAACAGGTAGTAGGCGTACCAGGCGATCAGCACCACCGCGAGCACCCAGGAGATCCGCCGCATCGCCGGCATCACGAAGGCCACCAGCGCGGCGGCCCCCAGGAACGCGGTGTCGATCCGGCGGTGCTCGCGCAGCACGATCCCGGGGGCGACGCCGCGGCGCCGGGCGGCCAGGTACGCGGCCAGCGCGACCAGCGGCCAGCCGACGCCGACCAGCAGCCGGTTGGCGCCGGTCATGTTGGCGGCCGCGTAGGCCGCGTACTCGGGGCGGGTGCCGGCCGTGTAGGCGAACCAGAGGTCGACGGCGTACTCGGGCAGCACCGCGATGAAGGCCAGCAGGGCGAGCGCCAGCGGCCCGGAGATGTCCGCCCGGGCGGTCTCCGCCGCCCACATCAGCAGCAGCGCCGCCGACAGCACCCCGAGACCGAACAGCAGCATGGCCGGCACCGGCGAGGGGTGGATCCCGGCCAGCCGCAGCACCACCGCGGGCAGCGCGCCGGCGGCGGCCGCCGCGAGCCGCAGCGCCGTCACCGACCCGCTGGGCGGCGGCGCGGACGGCACCTCGGCGGTGCCCGGGGGCGGGGTGGCGGTCGCGGGTGACTCGTGGGCCATCGGCCGTCCTCGTGCTCGACGCTCGGCGGGGCGCACGGCGGGGGCTCGGCGCAACGCTCGGGGGACGCGAAGCAGGCTAGGGTCGCCCCGGGGCGGCGGCGCCGCTACGGGGCGGGGCCGCGGCGGAGTTCCCCCGTACGGCGGCGGGCGCGGCGGGGTGCGGCGCCGGTCGCGCCGGGGACGGGGTCGCCGGTCAGGGCCCGGGCGGCGACGCTCAGGACCCGAGCGGGGCCTCCCACACCAGCCGGGTGCCGCCGCCCGCGTCGTCCGCCGGGCCGTGGGTGAAGGCCCCGCCGACCCGTGCGGCGCGTTCGGCGAGGTTGCGCAGCCCGCTGCGCCGCCCGCCCTCGGGGATGCCCGTGCCGTCGTCCGTGACGGTGAGCACCACCCGCCCGGCCAGCGCCCGCAGGTTGACCTCGACCCGGCCGGCCCCGGCGTGCCGGGCGGCGTTGCTGAGCGCCTCCGCCAGCACGGCGACCACGTGTTCGGCCAGCTCCTGCGGGACGTCGGTGTCCAGCAGCCCCTCCAGGCTGAGCCGGGGCGCGAAGCCGAGCGGCCCCTGGGCCTCGGTGACCACCCGGGTGGCGCGGGCGCGCAGGCCGCGGTCCGGTTCGCTGTGGGCGCGCAGGCCGAAGATGGTCGAACGGATGATCTTGATGGTCTCGTCCAGGTCCGCCACCGCCCGGGCGACCCGGTCGGCGGCGGCCGGACTCTCGATCAGCCGGCCCGCGCTCTGCAGCGTCATCCCGGTGGCGAAGAGCCGCTGGATCGCCAGGTCGTGCAGGTCCCGGGCGATCCGGTCGCGGTCCTCCAGCAGGTTCAACTGCTCGGCGTCGCGCCGCCGTTCGGCCAGCTCCAGGGCGAGCGCCGCCTGGTCGGCGAAGCCCAGCAGCGGGCCGGTCTCCTCCGGCCCGAAGGCGGGCTGCCCCTGCGCCCGGGCCAGCAGCAGCACACCCCGCCCGTACCCGGGGCCGGTGCCCAGCGGCACCGCCACGGCCGGGCCCAGCCCGTCGAAGCGGCCCGCCGGACCGGCCGGGAAGCGGGCGTCGGCGGCCAGGTCGTCACTGGTGGCCGGGGAGCCGGAGGCGTACGCGGCGCCGGAGAGCGTGCCGTCCACCGGCACCGTCACCCCCAGCCGGGCGGCGGGCTCGGCGCCGAGCGCGACCTCCACCGCCAGCTCCTCCGCCCGCTCCTCCGGCCCGGCCAGCGCCACCGAGACGTCCGCCAGCTCGGCCCCGGCGATCTCCCGGGCCCGGCGGGCGATCAGCTCGACCACCTCCAGGCGCGGCGCGCCCGACAGCAGGCTGCGGGTGATCTCGGTGCTCGCCCGCAGCCAGCGCTGGCGCAGCTGGGCCTCCTCGTACAGCCGGGCGTTGTCGATCGCGACCCCGGCGGCGACCGCGAGGGTGGAGATCACCGCCTCGTCGTCCTCGTCGAAGTCCAGCCCGCCGCGCTTGTCGGTCAGGTAGAGGTTGCCGAACACCTCCCCGTGGATCCGCACCGGCACCCCCAGGAAGGTGTGCATCGGCGGGTGGCCGACCGGGAAGCCGATCGAGGCCGGGTGCTCGGACAGCACCGGGCAGCGCAGCGGCTGCGGGTGGCGGATCAGCTCGCCGAGGATGCCCCGGCCGGAGGGCGGCGGGCCGATCTCCTCGATCTCCGCCTCGGACAGACCGACCGTCAGGAACTGCGACAGGGTGTGCCCGTCCGGCCCGATCACGCCCAGCGCGCCGTAGCGGGCGTCCACCAGGTCGACGGCGGCCTCCACGATCCGGTGCAGCGCCTGGGCGAGGTCCAGCTCCCGGCCGACCGCCAGCACCGCCTCCAGCAGGCTGTGCACCCGGTTCTGGGTGCCGCGCGCCGCGTCGATCCGCCACTGGAGCTCCTCCAGCAGCTCGTCCAGGCGCAGCCGGGGCATCCGCGCGCCGCCGCCCGCCGCGCTGCCGTCCGCTCCGCCCACCGCTGTCCTCCTCGTTCGCACCGCGACCCGTCGGCCCGCGCCGCCCGGTCCGATCAGGGACCGTCCGACCAGCGGGTATTCCGTGTCCACACCGTAGTGCCCGGGTGTCGACGGGGTGGCGGCCGGGGTCGCCCGTACTGTTCGGCGGGGGTCTTTCGTCCTGTGGGCGGGGGCCTTGCGGCCTCTGGCGGCGCGCCGTCGGCGGGCGACAGGGTGGGAGCAGAGCGGACGGGGCGTCAGTCACGCACCGTCCCCGGTGCCGAGACAGTGGAGGAACCGTCATGACGTCAACCGTGGTGGCCGGGGTCGACGGCTCGCCGGCGAGCACCGCCGCCGCCCAGTGGGCGGCCGAGGAGGCGCGGCGGCGCGGGGCGGCGCTGCGGCTGGTGCACGCCTGGCCGTGGCTGACCGACGGGGTGTCCTCCTACGCCGAGCCCGACGACCTCCCGGCAGCCGCCGAGCGCACCCTGGCCGAAGCCGCGGACGCGGTCCGCCGGCACCACCCGGAGCTCGCCGTGCAGACCGACACGGTGCTGGACGCCCCGGTGGACGGGCTGGTGGCGGCCGCCGCCGACGCCGAGCTGCTGGTGCTCGGCTCGCGCGGACGCGGCGGCTTCACCGGGCTGCTGCTCGGCTCGGTCAGCATGGCGGTGGCCGGGCGCAGCGGCACGCCGGTGGTCGTGGTGCGGGAGGTCGGCGGCGAGGGGGCCGGGGAGGGAGCCGGCGAGGTGGTGGTCGGCGTGGACGCCCACGCGCCCGAGGAGGAGGTGCTCGCCTTCGCCTTCCAGGAGGCCGCCCTGCGCGGCGCCCGGGTGCGGGCGGTGCACGGCTGGGACCTGCCGCCGCTGTTCGGCTACGCGGGCGGGGCCGTGCCGGCGGGGGAGGTCGCCCAACTGGAGGCGCTGGAGGCGAAGCTGCTGTCGCTCGCCCTGGCCGGGCCGCGCGAGCGGCACCCGGCGGTCGAGGTGGTCGAGGAGGTCCGGCTGGGCGCCGCGCGCGGCCTGGTGGAGGCCTCCGCCGGGGCCGGGCTGGTGGTCGTGGGCCGGCGCCGCCGCCCGATCGAGCTCGGCCCCCGGCTCGGCCGGATCGCCCACGCGGCACTGCACCACGCCGAGGCCCCGGTGGCGGTCGTCCCGCACGGGTGACCGACGCCCCGGCGGCGGAAGGGCTTTCGGCCCTGGCCCGCGCGGCGGCCCGGCGCGCAGGCTCGGAAGCAGCGAGGACTCCGCGGTCGAGGCGTCGACCGCCGGACGGTCGTGAGGAGTTGATCGCCATGATGCGCACCCCGGTTCCGACCCCGGTTCCGACCCCGGTTCCAGCCCCGGCGCTCACCCCGGCGGGGCTGCGCCTGCTCGCCGCGGCGGGCGGCGCGGCGCCGTCGCTGCACAACAGCCAGCCCTGGCACTTCGTGCCCACCCCGGACGGCCACGGGCTCGCCGTCCACGCCGACCCCTCCCGCGGGCTGCCGCTGGCCGACCCGGTCGGGGCGGCGCTGCACATCGCGGTCGGCGCCGCCGTGTTCAACCTGCGGGTGGCCGCCGGACACCTCGGCCGCACGGCGGCGGTCCGGCTGCTCCCGGAGCCCGCTGAGCCCGGCCTGCTGGCCCTGCTCGACCTCTCCGCCCCGGCCCGCGTACGCCTGCCCTTCGGCCGCGACCTCCGCCCGGCCGTCGCCGCCCGCCGCTCCAGCCGCGAGCCCTTCGCCCAGCGGGACGTGCCCGAGGCGGTGCTCGGCGAACTGCTCACCGCCGCCGCCGAGGAGGGCGTCGTGGTGGCCGCGCTGGAGGAAGCCGGTGTCCGGCGGGTGCTGGCGCTGACCGTCGAGGCGGAGCGCCGTTGCGAGGACGACCCGGCCCGGGTGGCGGAGAGCCGGGCCTGGCTGCGCCCGCCGGGGGAGTGCACCGACGGCATCCCCTACGAGGCGCTCGGCTCCCTGGACCGCGACGCGAGGGTCCCGATGCGCCGGTACGCCGGCCGCCCGCCGTACGGCCCGGGCTCCGCCACGGCCCCCGGCGGGCCGCCCGCCCCGCCGGTCGGGCCGGAGCGGCGCTTCGAGGCGCTGCCGCAGCTGTGCACCCTGACCACCCCCGGGGACGGCCCGCTGGACTGGCTGCGCGCCGGGCAGGCGCTGGAGAGGGTCTGGCTGCTGGCCACCGTGCACGGGGTCCGGCTGACGGTCTGGCACCAGGCGCTCGAGTGGCCGGACCTCCGCTGGGCGCTGCGCGACCCGGCCGACGGCCCGGCGCACGTCCAGCTGGTGCTGCGGATCGGGTACGGCCCGCCCGGTGCGGCGACGCCCCGGCGGCCGGTCGAGGAGACGCTCGGCTGAACGGCCCGGCCCGGCACCGGGGAGCCCGCGCTCCCCGGCACCGGGCCGGCCCGTTTCGGGCTCAGCGCGGCCGGTCGGCCGCCGTGCGGACCTCGGCGGTCAGGTGCAGCGGCGGGCTGTGCCGGAAGGTGAGGGTGAAGGCCACGCGCTGGCCGGGCCGCAGCGCGGGCGGGGCGGGGATCATCAGGTCGGCGTCCTCGGGCGTCATGGCCAGTTCGCCCCGACCGGGGACGGGCAGGCCGGGGACGGGCTCCCAGCGGCCCGCCGCGCCCTGGTGGAGGTGCCGCTTGAGGGTGATCGGTCCACCGAACTCCCAGTCGGCGCCGGTCAGTTCGTCGGGTACGTCGCCCGGGTTGCGGATCGTGAAGAAGGCCGCGGTGGCGGTGGCCGCGCCGGCCGTGGGCAGCAGCACCCAGCCGGGGCCGGCCTCCACCGGGCGGGGGCCGACGCCGGCTCCGCCGACCGCCGTCCAGCCGGTGAGCAGGGCCAGCGCGAGTGCCGCGGCGCCGACCGGCGGGCCGACCACGGCGAGCCGGTCGAGCGGCCCGGATATCCGTGTCCTCACCGCAGGCCACCCATCGCCCGGCCGCTGGTCGTACGGCCCCCCGTCGGCCGGCCGCTGGTCGTACGACCCCCGGTCGACCGTCCGCGCCCCGGTTCCCAGGTGCGCAGCCGCAGGCTGTTGCCCACCACCAGCAGCGAACTGAGCGACATCGCCACCGCCGCCAGCATCGGGTTCAGCAGCCCGACGGCCGCCAGCGGGATCAGCACCAGGTTGTAGCCGAAGGCCCAGAGCAGATTGGCCCGGATCGTGGCGAGGGTCTGCCGGGCCAGCCGCACGGCGTCCACCACCGCCTCGATGTCACCGCGTACCAGGGTCAGCCCGGCCGCGCCGATCGCGGCGTCGCTGCCGGAGGCCAGCGCCACGCCGAGGTCGGCCGAGGCGAGGGCGACCGCGTCGTTGACGCCGTCGCCGACCACCGCCACCGTCCCTCCGGCGGCCCGCAGTTCGGCCACCACCTCAGCCTTGCGCTCGGGCGAGGCCGAGTCGTGCACCCGCTCGATGCCCAGCTCGGCGGCCACCGCCCGGGCCGCGCCCGGGCCGTCCCCGGTCAGCAGCACGGTCTCCAGGCCCATCCCGCGCAGCCGGTGGAGGGCCCGCCAACTGCCGGAGCGCAGCGTGTCACCGACCGCCAGTACGGCCGCGGCCCGTCCGTCCAGCTCCACCAGGACGGCGGTGCGGCCCGCCGTCCCGGCCGCGGTGACCGCCGCGGCGAGCTCCGGGGGCAGCGCGTCGCCGTCCGGCCGGACGGCCCGGACCGGACGGCCCTCGACGGTGCCGGACACCCCGAGGCCGGTGGCGGCGGCGAAGCCGTCCACCGGGGGGAGTGTCCCGCAGCGCTCCCGGGCGGCGGCCGCGACGGCCCGTCCGATCGGGTGCTCCGAGCGGTGCTCGACCGCGCCCGCCAGCCGCAGCACCTCCGCCTCGGTGCACCCCTCGGCGACCGTCACCGCCGCCAGTTCCATCCGGCCGGTGGTCAGCGTGCCGGTCTTGTCCACCACCACGGTGTCCACCCGGCGCAGGCTCTCCAGCACCTCGGGGCCGCGTACCAGCACGCCCAGTTCGGCGCCGCGCCCGGTCGCCGCCAGCAGCGCCGTCGGGGTGGCCAGGCCCAGTGCGCACGGGCAGGCCACCACCAGGACGGCGACCGCCGCCGTGACGGCCGCCTGCGGGGCGGCGCCCGCGCCCAGCCAGAAGCCCAGGACGCACACCGCGACCGCCAGCACGCAGGGCACGAAGACCCCGGCCACCGCGTCCGCCAGTCGCTGCGCCCGGGCCTTGCCGGCTTGGGCCTCGGCCACCAGGGCGGTGATCCGGGCCAGTTGGGTGTCCGCGCCGACGGCGGTGGCGCGTACCACCAGCGCACCGCCGACGTTCACCGTCGCCCCGGCCACGGCGTCCCCGGGGCCGACCTCCACCGGCACGCTCTCCCCGGTCAGCAGGCTCAGGTCGAGGGCCGAACCGCCCTCCACGACCACTCCGTCGGTGGCCACCCGCTCGCCCGGCCGCACCACGAACTCCTGCCCGGGGAGCAGCAGTTCGACGGGGATCAGGCGTTCCTCGCCGTCCTGCGCCCGGACGCAGACCTGCTTGGCGCCCAGCTCGGCCAGCGCCCGCAGCGCGGAGCCGCTGCGGCGGCGCACCCGGCCCTCCAGCAGCCGCCCGGCCAGCACGAACAGCGGCACCCCGACCGCCGCCTCCAGGTACACGTGCGCCGCGCCGCCACCGTCGGCGGTCAGCGAGAACGGCATCCGCATGCCCAACTCGCCTGCCCCGCCCAGGAACAGCGCGTAGGCGGACCAGGCGAAGGAGGCCACCACGCCCAGGCTGACCAGGGTGTCCATGGTCGCGGCGGCGTGCCGCAGCCCTTGCAGGGCGCGCCGGTGGAAGCCGGCCGACCCCCAGGTCACCACCGGCACGGCCAGGGCGAAGCAGACCCACTGCCAGGCGTCGAACTGGAGCGCGGGCACCATCGACAGGGCCAGCACGGGGACGGCCAGCAGGGTGGTGACCAGCAGCCGCCGGCGCTCGTCCGGCTCCTCCTCCGGCAGTCCGCCGAGCACCCCGGAGGCCGCCAACTCGGCCGTGTACCCGGCCCGTTCGACGGCCGCGACCAGCTCGTCCACGGACACCCCGGCCGGGTGCAGCACCCGGGCCCGGCCGGTCGCCAGGTTCACCCCGGCCGTCACCCCGTCGATCCGGCCCAGCCGCTTCTCCACCCGGCCCACGCAGGCCGCGCAGGTCATCCCGCCGACCGCCAGATCGGTGGACACCAGCTCCCCGGTGTCCGCCCCCGCGACCGGGCTCACCGCATCCCGCCCATGTCGTGCCCGCCCATGCCGGGCGAGGAACCGCCGCCCCGGCTCGGCGTCAGCCCCGGGGCCACCGGCCCCGCCTGCCGCCCCACCGCGTACGAGACCACGAACACCACCACCAGCAGCAGGGCGAACCCCACCAGCACACTCGACGGCCGGACACCCGGCGATTTCGGCTTCACCCCCCACCAGTCGGACGGCCGGAGCGGTCGGTTCCCGAACCTTCCGGGCCGGGCGGGTGGCGCTCGTCACGGTCCGCCCGGCCCGGTCCGCCCGCCGCCGTCGTACCGGGTGTCGTACCGCTGTCGTACCGGCGTCGTACGATCATTCGTGTGCCGAAGACCGGCGCAGGTACGACGAGCATCCGGGGGGATGGCGATGGAGACGACGAAGCGGGCCCGCGCACTGGGCGTGGCGGCCGGGGTCCTGGGGGTGGCGCTGGCGTTCGCCGGAACGGCGTCGGCGCGGCCGACCGACGGGCCGGACACCCCGATCGGCGGGCCGGGGACGGGGCGGATCCTGCCGCCGACCCCGGACGAGGACACCATGTTCTCGATCCCGGACTGGATCGGCAACGGCGGCGCCGTGACGGCCTCGGTGACGGAGTCGCTGCCGATCACGGTCGTCGTCGGCTGCCGGGGCGGCGGTTCGGCACAGGTCCACGTCGGCGGGCAGGCCCCGGCCGACTTCACGGTGCAGTGCCCGGCGGACGCGGTCGGCGTCGGCTCGGTGGAGATCCCCGCCCGGCCGGGCCGGGACTTCCAGTTCACCGTCCGCACCTCGGACCCGTCGATCCACTGGGGCATCAACGCCCTCCAGGTCCGCCCCGCTCCGCCGACCGACTGACCGCCGACGGACCGACCGTGGTCGGACCCGGCCGGGGGCTCAGCGCCGGACGCTCCGCGGGCCCGTCACGGCGGCGCCCAACGCGCCGACCCGGGCCCGTAGTTCGCGGTCGGCGGTGACCACCAGGCAGGCCCGCGCCGGATCCCCGGTGCGGGCCTCGCGGACCAGTTCCACGATCCGGTCGTCGCCGCTGCCCGCCGCCGACACCACCCGGACCTCCGGCAGCCCGGTGACGCCCCGGGCCGCGCCCTCGACCACCAGCACCACCTCCAGCGGGCCGGGGTGCTCCGGCACGCCCCGGGCGGCCACGGCGACCAGGGCGTCCCGGAGGCGTTCGGCGGCGCCGTGCCGGTCGCGCCACCAGCCGTCGGGGACCGAGCCGACCACGTTCGCGCCGTCCACCACCAGCAGGGGCGGCGGCCCGGCTTCGTCATGTTCCATCAGTCCGTCCGGTCCGCCTGATCCGTCAGGGTGATCCGGATGCCGACGGTGCCGCGCTCGCCGCGCCGCAGCCGGCTGCCGAGCAGGGTGAGCACGCCGAGCAGCCCGTACTTCTGGCGCAGCAGGGTGCGGTAGGCGGCGGTGCGCTCGGGGGCGAGGAGTTCGGCGGTGGCCGGGTACTGGTCGCCGGTCGGGCGGCCCTTGACGTCGCAGGGCCCGACCAGGACGTCGGACCGGTTGCGGATCCGCTTGACCTTCCAGGAGTCCGCGACGGTCCAGACGCCGAGCGCCTCCCCGTCCCGGACCACCCACACCGGGGTCGGCACCGGGGTGCCGTCCTTCTTGTAGGTGGTGACGAGCAGGTAGCTGCCGGAGGAGAGGCTGACGATCCGGGCGAGCCGGGCCGCGGCGGTGGGGTCGGGCGTGGTCATGGCCGAGAGTCTACGAGGTGGGAGCGCTGTGGCCGGTCACCAGAAGCGGGCGAGGGCGCTCTGTCTGAACGGCTCCGGCGAGATGCAGAGCTCCCCGGCGAACGGCCGGTCCAGCACCAGGACGAGCAGCAGGCTGAAACCGATCAGCGCGGCCACCGAGCCGACGAACAGCAGCCGTGCCCGCCGGGCGCGGACGCCGTACAGCAGGGACAGCAGGACGATCGCCACCGCTCCGCCGACGATCAGGACCTGGAGCAGGACGGGCAGTTCGGAGCCGCTGGCGTTGATCCGGTCCCGGCGCCGGCCGGCCACGTCGTTGAGACTGTCGAGCGCCTTCGCGTAGAAGGCCTGCTCGGACGGCGACTGCGGCTCGAACGCGAGCAGCGCCCGGTACATCGCGTCGACCTCCGTGCCGGTGGCCGTGAACTCGCCGCGGCCGGCCCTCATCAGCGGCCACTGCCGCTCCACCACGACGTGCACGTAGTCGCCGACCGAGGCGGTGACGGCCGCCCGGGGCCCGGGCGGGAAGGCGGCGGCGTCCCGGGCGATCTGGGAGACCGCGGTGGCTTCGGCGGAGACCACCTTCTGGGTGTCCTGCAGCTCGGTCCACAGGTTGACGATGACGAAGGCCAGGATGAGGCCGTAGATCGCGCCGAAGATGCCGAGCACCACGCCGACCATGTCGTTGTTCCCGCCCCGGGCGAGGGCCGGGGACCAGCGGCTGACCAGGACGCTCCCGGCCAGGGCCAGCAGGACGGACCCGCCGACCACCAGCACGCCGAGCCAGGCGGTGGAGAGGTGGTTCAGCAGCCACAGCTCCACGACCGACCTCCGGGTCAGCCGTCCCGGCGGGGTCGGGTGCCGCGGAGGAGGGCGCGGGCGCGTCGGGTGAGACGGCGGGCCACGCGGCCGCCGACGCCGGTGGCGCCGATCCGGGAGGCGCCGGTGCCGAGGCCCGTGCTGCCGCCGGCCGACGCGGGGCCGGTGGGCCGGGGGCCGGTGGGTGCGGCGCCCGCGGCGGGGGCCGTGCGGGCGGCGGCGAGGCCGGCGCGGCGCCGGGCGGAGCCGCGGGCGGTGCCCCAGACGGCGAGACCGGTGGCGACGGCGGCGCCGGTCCAGAGGGCGGGCGCGAGGACGGAGTCGTCGCCGCCGAGGACGGGGGTGCGGGACCAGGGCGGCAGGTCGGCCTCGCTGTCGGCGGCGGCCTGCGGGGCGCCGTCGGCCGGGGTGGCGGGCGCGCCCGGGGCGCCGTCCTTGGTGGAGCCCTTCGGCGCGGCGAGGTCCTCGACGAGTTGCCCGACCGGCTGGACCTTGCCCGCCGCGGCGAAGCCCCAGTCCAGCAGGACGGCGGCCTCGTCGTAGACCTTGCTCTGCGCCTCGGGGTGCATCACGGTCACCAGCAGGGTGCGGCCGCCGCGTTCGGCGGCTCCGGTGAAGGTGGCGCCCGCGTTGGTGGTGTAGCCGTTCTTGACGCCGATCAGGCCGGGGTACTTGCCGAGCAGCCGGTCGGTGTTGGCGATGTCGAAGGCGGTGCGCTGGCCGGTGGTCTTGTCGAGTCCGCCGGGGAAGCGGGCGGTGCGGGTGGCGCAGTAGGACCGGAAGTCGGCGTTGCGCAGCCCGGCGCGGGCGAACAGGGTGAGGTCGTACGCGGAGGAGACCTGGCCGTCCATGTCGTAGCCGTCGGGGGAGACCACCTTGGTGTCCCGGGCCTGGAGGGACTGGGCGCGGGCCTGCATCTCCCGGACGGTCTGCTGGACGCCGCCGTTCATGTGGGCCAGGACGTGCACGGCGTCGTTGCCGGAGCTGAGGAAGACGCCCCGCCAGAGGTCCTCGACCCGGTACGGCAGGTTCTCCTTGACGCCGACCAGGCTGCTGCCGACGCCGAGGTCGGCGAGTTCGGCGGGGGTGACCTGGTGCTCCGTGGAGCGGTCGAGCTTGGGCAGCACGGTGTCCGCGAACAGCATCTTGAGGGTGCTGGCCGGGGGCATCGGCAGGTGGGCGTCGCGCGCGGCGAGCACCTCGCCGGTGCCGGCGTCGGCGATCAGCCAGGAGCGGCCGGTCAGTTCGGCCGGCAGGGCGGGGGCCCCGGCCAGCGGCGCGACCTGGACGGCCGGGCGGCCGAGCCGCTCGCCGCCGACGACGGAGGCGGCGTCCTGGGCGAGGGCCGCCGGGGCGCCGGCGGCGAGCACCAGGGCGGAGGCGGCGGAGACGGCCGCGACCCTGGCGACGGACGGTGGTTTCGGCTGCGGTTCCCGCTGCGGTTCCCGCTGCTCACGCTCTGACTGCACACGCTTTGGCTGCACACGGCGAACGTACCGGCGCCGCCGTCGGACCGCCGTGTCGGCTGCTCCGTCCGGAGGGAGGGCGGGACGCGACTTTGGTCAACGCCGGTCGCGCCGAAAGTCGGTTGGGCGCGGGCCGGCGGATTCCTAGGCTCGGGAGCATGAAGACCCTGCTCGGTTACCTCGGTTTCGTCCTGATCCTGGGCGGTGGCACCGGCCTGCTGGCCGACCACCTCGGGGGCTTCCGGCTGTTCGGCTTCGTCCGCTTCCTGGTGCCGGACGGCCACGAGACCGCCGGGTACGCCGTGCTGCTGGTGCTCGGCGCCCTGCTGGCGATCCCCGCCGCCCGGCGGGGGTAGCGGGCCTCCCCTCCCGGCCCCTCGGCTCAGGCGCCGACGCCCGCGGCCACCCCGTCGAGCAGGACGGCCAGGCCGGTGCGGAAGGCGTCCGCGCCGGTGTCCTCCGGGCTGCCGCCGGCGCTCTGGAGGGCGGTCAGCAGCGGGAAGCGCTGCGGGAAGTCCGGCGCCAGTTCGGCGAGCCGGGCGGAGCGGGTGCTCCACCACTCCTCGTCCGTGACGCCGGTGGCGGCCGCCGCGCCGCGGGCGTCGGCGGTGGCGGCGGCCGTGCCGCGGACGAACTGCCAGAGCGCGGCGACCGCCCCGCGCAGTCGCCCGGCGGGCAGGCCGGCGGGTCGCAGCGCGGCCAACAGGTTTTCCATGGCGGCGAGTTCGGCCGGGCCGAGGACGGGGCGGGCCTGCGAGACCTGGAGCACCCAGGGGTGGCGCAGGTAGCAGGCGTACAACTCCTCGGCCCAGGCGGTGACGTCGGCCCGCCAGTCGTCGAACTCCGGTGTTCCGGTGGGGAGCTCGGCGAGCACCCGGTCGTGCATCAGGTCGAGCAGTTCGGCCTTGCCGGGCACGTAGGTGTAGAGCGCCATCGCGGTGCGGCCGAGCCGTTCGCCCACGGCGCGCATCGACAGGGCGGCCATTCCCTCGGCGTCGGCCACCGCGATTCCGGCGGACACGATCGCGTCCACACTCAGCCCCGGTTTCGGGCCGCTGCGCCCGGTGCGCGGTTCCCCGGGGTGCCCCCACAGCAGGGCGAGTGAGCAGTGGGCGTCTCCCTGCCCGGCGTAGACGGTCATCCCGACATCTCCTTATGGCGTAAAGTATCCTGGCGCCAGCAACTCTTTATGCCGTAAGTTATCAGGATTCCGCACAGCGGTCCGCACAGCGAGGGGTTACCGATGACTCTGCCCGTCACCTTCATCGAGGTCGTAGCGGTCGACCGGATCACGCCGCGCACCGCCCGGGTCGTCTTCGAGGCGGAGGCCCTGGACGACACCGTGGGCGGCACGCCCGACCAGCAGCTCAAGCTCTGCTTCCCGCGCCCGGGGCAGCGCGAGCCGGAGCTGCCGGCGGGGCAGGACGACCCGATGGGCTGGTACCAGGCCTATCTGGCGATCCCCGAGGCCGACCGCCCGGTCATGCGCAGCTTCACCCTGCGCCGCAGGCACCCCGGCACCCGGCGGATCGAGGTCGCGGACCGGGCGGAGCGTCAGCGGCTGGCGACCCGGGCCGAACTGGAGGTGCGCTGGCTGCACCGCGACGGCGCGGCCCCGGGCGCCCTGCTGACCGCGGCGTTCCGGGGCGGCGCGCTGCCGGGCGGGCGGCCCTTCGCCTGGCTGGCCGGGGAGGCGGGCGCGGTGCGGGCGCTGCGCCGCTGCCTGGTGGAGGAGCACGGGGTGCCGAAGTCGGACATCGACTTCACCGGCTACTGGCGCCACCGGCTGACCCAGGACGACGCGCCGACGGCCGAGGACCTCGCGGACGCCCGGGAGCGCCTGGGGTGAACTCCTCGGCCGCCCCGTTCGTTCTGCTTGCCGAGCGTTCTGCGTGCCGAGCGTTCTGGGTGCCGAGCGTTGTTTCGAGGGCCGTCGACGGGGAAGAAGAGTCGCGGTGTCGACAAAGAGGCAGCGGGTGGGCCGGAGTGGCGATGTTCCGCCAGTGTCCAGAGTTCGCCACTGACGTTTTTGCCGCCGCGGAAGCCTGTTTTGACCGTCCCTGACCGGCTCTGATCGGTGAAAAAGGGGCAGCAGCGGCCGGATTTATACTGTGTATTTTACTTTCTGATGGTCATTTTTACTTTCTGATGGGGTTTTAACCCCTTGTCGTGGTCGTGCCGGATGCGCTGGAATGCGACCGCTGTCGGGACGCGCGGTCCGGAGCACCGCGCGTCCGACCAGGATTCGTAGGCTGGATCGTGCAACCTGACGTCTCATCAGACGAAAGGATGTCCATTGATCGGCTGGCGCAAGACCCAGCTAGCAGCCGCCGTCACCGTCACCGCCGCGTCCATGGTCCTGAGCCTCGGGACCATCGCGAGCGCGGCCCCGACCCAGGATCCGCAGAACGCCCAGGCGGCGTCCTCGGACGGGTCGCCGGCACCGGTGATCGTGATCCTGAAGGACCAGATAGCGGACGCCCCGGCCGACCACGGTCACCTCGGCGCACGTGAGCAGAAGACCGCCAGCGCGCAGAAGCCGCTGCTGGACAAGGTCAAGGCCAACGGCGGCACCAACGTCAAGAGCTTCGTGGTCGGCAACGCCTTCTCCGCCACGGTCAGCCCGGCCGAGCGCGCGGCGCTCCAGTCCGACCCGGCGGTCGCCGCCGTGGTCGCCGACACCCAGGTCCAGGTGGCCCCCGTCGCCTCGACCACCGCCAAGAAGGCGGACACCGCGGCCACGGCCTCCGGCAAGTCCGGCGACGCGTCGAAGGCCGTTTCGGGCAGCAACGGCCAGGGTTCCCAGGAGAACGCGACCAACACGGTCTGCCCCTCCGACCCGACCAAGCCGCTACTGGAGCCCGAGGGCCTCTACTCGGTCCGTGCCTACAGCGGCAACGGCAACCCCGGCGTGGAGAACCTGGCCACCGGCAAGGGCGTCAAGGTCGCCTACATCGCCGACGCGCTCGACCCGAACAACCCGGACTTCATCCGGGCCGACGGCTCGCACGCCGTGGTCGACCACCAGGACTTCTCGGGTGAGGGCTGGGACGCGCCGAGCGGTGGCGCCGAGGCCTTCGGCGACGCCTCGGCGGTCATCGCCCAGGGCCGTCAGACCTACGACGTCTCGCAGTTCGTCAACGCCTCGCACCCGCTGCCGGCCGGCTGCAACATCAACATCCGCGGCCTCGCCCCGGACGCCGACCTGGTCGCCCTCAAGGCCGGCGGCGAGATGATGTCCAACTCGTCGATCCTGCAGTCCATCGACTACGCGGTGCGGGTCGCCCACGTGGACGTGCTGAACGAGTCCTTCGGCGGCAACGTCACCCCGGACAGCGGCGCCCACGACACCATCGCGCTCTTCAACGAGCAGGCCGTCAAGGCCGGTGTCACCGTCGCGGTCTCCACCGGTGACGCCGGTATCAGCGGCACCATCGGCACCCCGGCCACCGACCCGTACGTGATCTCGGTCGGCGCGTCGACGGACAACCAGAACTACCAGCAGACCGGCTACGCGGCTTCCAAGTTCTCCAACAAGACCTGGAACAACAGCCGGATCTCCGCGCTCTCCTCGGGCGGCTTCACCATGGCCGGCCGCACCCTCGACCTGGTCGCCCCGGGCGAGTCGGACTGGGCGCTGTGCACCGCCGACACCACCAAGTACGCGGACTGCACCAACTTCAACGGCAAGGGCTCGAACATCCAGCCCTTCGGCGGCACCAGCCAGGCCGCCCCGTTCGTCACCGGTGCCGCGGCCCTGGTCATCCAGGCCTACCGCGACACCCACGGCGGCGACTCGCCGTCCCCGGCGCTGGTGAAGAAGTTCATCACCGGCACCGCCACCGACCTCGGCGTCCCCGCCGAGGAGCAGGGCGCCGGTCTGCTCAACGTCCGGGCCGCCGTCGAGGCCGCCCGCGGCTACGACGACGGCGACGGCACCGACGGTGCCCGCACCGTCGTGGTCAACACCGGCCAGGTGAGCATCCAGGGCGCCCCCGGTTCGACCCACACCGCCGACGTCTCCGTCACCAACACCAGTGACGAGCCGCAGTCGGTGAGCGCCACCACCCGCAGCTTCGCGCCGCAGGCCACCAACCAGCAGGTCGTCAAGCTGGACTCGGCCTCGACCGACACCTTCAAGTACGCCACCAACGGTGCCGACTGGGTGCAGAAGCAGGTCAAGTTCACCGTTCCGGCCGGTGCCGACCGCCTCGCGGCGTCGATCGCCTGGCACGGCGGCCCGAACCCGGTCACCAACGGCCCCGTGGTCCGCATGACGCTGCTCGACCCGTCGGGCCGCTTCGAGACCAACACCCGTCCGCAGGGCGGCGCCACCCCGGCCAACTTCGGCCTGGTCGACGTCCCGCACCCGGTGGCCGGCGAGTGGACCGCCATCATGTACACCCCGGCGGGCAAGGCCGGCTACACCGGCGACGTCCAGTTCGGCACCTCCACCCAGCGCGCGGTCCCGGCCGGCGCGGTGAGCCCGAACACCACCGAGCTGCAGCCCGGTCAGACCAAGACCCTCAAGGTCCAGCTGACCACCCCGGCGACCAGCGGTGACAGCAGCGAGGCGGTCCTCGTCTCCAGCTCGAACGGCAACACCACCAGCGTCCCGGTCGTGCTGCGCAGCCTCGTCCCGGTCAAGGACGGCAAGGGCAGCTTCACCGGCACCATCACCGGTGGCAACGGCCGCGGCTCCTCGCCGACGCAGATGTTCGCCTACGGCTTCGACGTCCCGAAGGGCCAGAAGGACCTGCGGGTCGGCGTCACCGTCGGCAAGGACGCGAACCTGTTCATGCAGGGCGCCCTGATCAGCCCGAACGGCACCCCGGTCGACATCGAGGGCAACACGCTGTTCGACGCCCAGGGCAACCTGACCGGCGCCGCCAACGGCGTCTCGGCCACCACGATCAACCCGGCCGAGGGCCACTGGCGCTTCGTCCTGAACGTGCTCGGCCCGGTCAGCGGCCAGGAGCTCGCCCAGGACTTCGCCGGCAGCATCGCGTTCAACCAGAACCAGGCCACCGCGGCCGGTCTGCCGAACGACCCGAAGACGAAGCTGGCGGCCGGCAAGCCGGTCACCGTCAACGTCAACTACACCAACAACACGGTCGCCACCCAGTCGATCGCGGCCGACGGCCGCCTCGACAAGCGCGTCGACCTGCCGCTCGTCCCGCAGGGTGCCTCGGCCAGCGTCAACCTGCCGCTGAGCCTGACCTCCTCGGTGCCGAGCTTCCTGGTGCCGCCGAGCACCGACCAGCTCAAGGCCGTGGCGGCGTCCTCGACGCCGGCGCAGATCGAGCTGAGCGCCACCACCGCCTCGCCGGACCTCTTCGGTGACCTCAAGAAGGCCCAGGACGGCTCCGCCATCTCGGTCGCCACCTCCAAGGGCAGCGCCGAGCAGCCGATCGTCCCCGGTGCCTGGAGCACCTTCGTCCAGCAGATCGGCCCGTTCGGCACCGCCGGCGCGCCGAAGGGCACCTCCACCATCACCGCCACCGCGCACACCCTGGCGTTCGACCCGGCGCTGACCTCCAGCACCGGTGACCCGTACGCCGCCGCGGTGAACGCCACGGCCACGGCCGCCGCCCCGGTGACCGTCGCCCCCGGCGCCACCGGCTCGCTGCAGGTGACCGTCACCCCGACCGGCCCCAAGGGCAGCACGGTCAAGGGTCTGCTCTACCTGGTGTCCGGCCCGACCTTCGTGCCGACCGCCAACAACAGCCTCGGCACCACCGGTGCGGTGCTCGCGGCGATCCCCTACAGCTACACGGTGAACTGACGCTCAACCAGTTCAGCGCACCAGCCTGAGGCCGAGGCCGTCCCGGAGTTCCGGGGCGGCCTCGGCTGCTTGTCCCGGTGCCGGAACAAGCCGGGGCCGTCCGCTTGTTGAGCCTGGGAGGAGAGCCCTCGGGGTCCTACGGAGCGGAACGGGAGCGGGAGTTGAACGAGGCGATCAAGCACAGCGAGATCGAGGTGAACGGTGTCCGGCTGCACCTCGCCGAACAGGGGGAGGGGCCGCTGGTCCTGCTGCTGCACGGCTTCCCGGAGAGCTGGTACTCCTGGCGCCACCAGTTCGCGCCGCTCGCCGCGGCCGGGTACCGGGTGGTCGCCCCCGACCAGCGCGGCTACGCCCGCAGCGCGCAGCCGGCGGCCGTGGACGCGTACTCCGTACTGCACCTGATCGGCGACGTCACCGCGCTGATCCGCGAACTCGGCGGGGAGAAGGCCGTGGTGGTCGGCCACGACTGGGGCGCGCCGGTCGCCTGGGGCACCGCCGCCCTCCGGCCGGACCTGGTGCGCGGGGTCGCCGGCCTGAGCGTCCCGCCGCTGCCGGCCGGCCCCGGCACGCTGCAGGCGGCCCGGGAGAGGTTCGGCGAGGGCTTCTACCAGATCTACTTCCAGCAGCCCGGCCGGGCCGACGCCGAGCTGGCCGCCGACATCAGGTCCAGCCTGCGCCGCGTGCTGTGCGGCCTCCAGCCCGGTGGCGAGCCGCGGCCGTGGGTCGTCCCCGAGGGCAGGACCCTGCTGGACACCATCCCGGAGCCGGACCGGCTGCCCGGCTGGCTCACCGACGCGGACCTCGATGTGTTCGCCGCCGACTACGCCCGGCACGGTGAGCGGGCCTTCACCGGCGGGCTCAACTGGTACCGCAACATCGACCGCAACAACGAGCTGATGGCTGCCTTCACCGGCCTGCGGATCGAGGTGCCCGCGCTGTACGTGGCCGGCGAGCAGGACCTGGTGAACGCGATGATCCCGCCCGGTGTGCTGGACTACCTGCTGACGGAGCTGACCCCGCGGCTGCACCGGCACGTCCGGCTGCCGGACACCGGCCACTGGACCCAGCAGGAGCGCCCGGCCGAGGTCACCGAGGCGCTGCTGGACTTCCTCAAGAGCCTGGACTAGCCGGAGTTCCGGCCGGCCTGGTCGCCCTGCCCCGTGCGGGCGGTGACCAGGCCGGACTCGTACGCGGCGATCACCGCCTGGGCGCGGTCCCGGACGTCGAGCTTGCCGAAGATGCTGGTGATGTAGTTCTTCACGGTGGACTGGCTGATCTCCAGGGCCAGCGCGATCGCGGCGTTGTCGAGCCCGGTGGCGATCAGCCGCCACACGTCGACCTCCCGGGGCGTGAGCTCGCCGCACCGCACGGCGGCCGGCGATGCCGGGGCGGGCGCGGCGGGCGCCCGGACGTAGGTGGAGATCAGCCGGGTGAGCAGCCGCGGGGCGACCACCGCCTCCCCGGCGTGCACCGTCCGGATCGCCGAGCCCAGCTCCTCCGGGGAGACGTCCTTGGGCAGGAAGCCGTGGGCGCCGGCGCGCAGCGCGGCCACCACGTACTCGTCCATGTCGAAGGTGCTCAGCGCCAGGACCCGGCAGCCGGGCAGCTCCCGGGCCAGCCGCTCGGTCGCGCCGACGCCGTCCAGGACGGGCATCCGGATGTCCATCACCACGACGTCGGGGAGCAGCCGGAGGGCGGCGGCGACGGCCTGCTCGCCGTCCCCGGCCTCGCCGACCACGGTCAGGGACGGGTCGGGGGAGAGGATCAGCGACAGGCCGCGGCGCACCAGCGGCTGGTCGTCCACCAGCAGCACCCGGATCCGCCCGGTCATCGGAGCACCTGCCCGGTCTGGACCGCGGCCTCGGCCGATTCGGCGTCGGTCAGCGGGAGTTCGGCGGCCACGGCGAAGCCGCCGCCCGGCTGCGGGCCGGTCGCCAGGGTGCCGCCGTGCAGGGCGACCCGCTCGCGCATGCCGAGCAGGCCGTACCCGGCCCGGCCGGTGGGCTCCGCCGGGGGCGCGCCGCCGCCGTCGTCCCGCACCTCGACGGTGACCCGGTCCGGGTGGTAGGCGAGGCGGACGGTGGCCCGGGCGGGCCCGGCGTACTTGCGGGCGTTGGTGAGGCCCTCCTGGACGATCCGGAAGACGGTCAGCCCGACCGTCGGCGGCAGCGGGCGCGGGGGCCCGTCGACGGTGAACTCGGTCGGCAGCCCGGCCACCCGGGACTCGTCCACCAGCCGCTCCAGGTCCTCCACCCCGGGCTGGGGCAGCGGCGGGGCGGCATCCGGTTCGTCCCCGGTCCGCAGCACGTTCAGCAGCTGGCGCATCTCGCGCAGCGCCAGCCGGCCCGAGGACTCCAGGACGACCAGGGCGTCCCGGACCACCTCCTGGTCCCCGAGGTTGGCGCGGGCACCGCCGGCCATCAGCTGCATGGTGGTGATGTGGTGGGCCACGATGTCGTGCAACTCCCTCGCGATCCTGCGGCGTTCGTCGGCCACCGCGCGGTCCGCCAGCAGCCGGCGGTTGGCGGCCACCTCGCGCTGCCAGCGGGCCACCACCAGGCCGGCCCCGGCCACCATGGCGGCGGCCGTCGGGTCGGCGATGAGCTGCGGCCAGAGCGGGGAGTCGAGGCGGAACTGGCTCAGCGTGGTGCTCAGCGCCGTCGCAGCCGCGGCGGCCGCGGTCACCGGGACGCTCAGGCTCACCCCGACCGAGTACAGCGCGACGGCCAGCACCGCGCCGAAGTGCGAGCCCATCGGGGAGAGCAGGTCGGTCCCTGCCTGGAGCACCAGGACGACGGCCAGCGCCGGCAGCGGGCGGCTGCGCCGGGCCAGCAGCGGCAGGGCGGAGAGGACGCTCAGCGCGAAGGCCGGCACGCTCATGCTGCGGGTGCCGGTCACCGGGCCGAGCAGGACGTAGCCGATCAGGTCCAGGGCGCCGGCGCCGATGGCCACCATGGCGTCGGTACGGGTCCACGGCAGGCGGTCCGTCCAGTCCTCCAGCGGCCCGTCGGTACCCGCGTCCACCCCGGGGCGCTGACGCCCGTCCATCTGATTCCTCCCGGCTGACCAGCGCTGACGCCCCCATTCTGGCATTGGCGGGCCGGGCCGGGCGTGCTCCCCCGGGCGGAGGAGCAGGGGCCCGGACCAGGACCACGGTCCCGGTCCCGGCCCCCGGCGGGGGAGCGCGGGCCCCCGGCGGAATCCTCCGCTGCCAGGACGCCCCGGCACCCCCGCGGCTGATGGTCTTGGAACAGGCCGGGAACCCCCGGTCCAGAGGCCGACGTTCGCGTCCACCGACCGGAGGAACAGTGATCCGCGCACTGACCGGATTCTCCACCCGACACGCCTGGAAGGTCATCGCCGTGTGGGCGGTGCTGGGCATGGGGCTGGCCGTGCTCAGCCCGATGCTGATGTCCCGGGTGACCCAGTCGCAGAGCGGGGAGTTCCTGCCGCGCAGCTACGACTCGGCGGCCGCACTGCGGATCGCCGAGCAGGACTTCGGCATCAAGCCGGACGCCACCACCGTCACCGTGCTGGTCGCCCGCACCGACGGGAAGGCGCTCACCGCCGACGACCAGCACAAGATCGAGGCCGGCGCCGCCAAGCTGGGGGAACGCAAGGTCACCATGCCCCGGAAGCCGGACGAGCCGGCCGCGCTGGTCCCCGACCGCTCCCAGACGCCCCGGGTCGCTCCCGCCACGGTCGCACCGGACCGCACCTTCGAACTGCTCAGCGTCGAACTGACCGGCAACGCCGCGGACGAGGGCGTCCAGGGCGTCTACCGCACCTTCCGGGACCAGGCCCGGGCCCAGTTCGACGGGATCGGCATGCGCACCGGGTTCACCGGCGGACTCGCCCAGGTGTCCGACACCACCGAGGCCAACCGGGGCGCCATGGTGCTCGGCAGCGCCCTGCTCACCGCACTGATCGTGCTGCTCAACGTGCTGGTCTTCCGCAGCGTGCTCGCCGCCCTGCTGCCGCTGCTCGCGGTCGCCATGGTCAGCGGCGCGGCCGGCGGCGCCGTGGCCGGAGCGGCCGCCCTCACCGGTCTCAAGCTGGACAGCTCTACCCCCAGCCTGATCGGGGTGGTGCTGCTCGGCATCGGCGTGGACTACCTGCTGTTCCTGCTCTTCCGGTTCCGCGAGCAGTTGCGCGCCCGGCCCGAGCAGAACGCCCGGGAGGCCGCCGCCGAGGTGTCCGGCAAGGTCGGCACCGCGATCACCTCCGCCGCGCTGACCATCGTCGCCGCCTTCGCCACCCTGGCCGTGGCGAGCTTCGGCCAGTTCCGCTCGCTCGGCCCGGCCGTCGCCGTCGCCGTGCTGGTCATGCTGCTGGGCAGCCTCACCCTGATGCCCGCCCTGCTCGCCGCCTGCGGCCGCGGGATCTTCTGGCCCTCCCGCGCCCTGCGCCGGGAGCCGCGCCCGGGCGTCGCCGCCCGCTTCGGTGAGCTCGTCGCCCGCCGGCCGCTGGCGCTGCTGCTCGCCTCCGTCGCCCTGCTGGGCACGCTGGCCGCCGGCACCGCTGGACTCAAGATGGACTACAGCCAGGGCGACTCCACCACCACGGCCGCCGCCGCCACCGCCGCCGAGATCGCCCGGGCCATGCCCGCCGGCGTCTCCGACCCGACGACCGTCTACCTGGTCGCCCGGGACGGCGGCACCGTCGACGCGGCCCGCTTCGACGGCCTGGCCCGCGAGCTCAAGGGCGTCGAAGGGGTGGGCCAGGTCGGCCGGCCCGTCCTCGCCGACAACCACCGGGCCGCCCGGATCGACCTCTACCTGAACGCCGACCCGCAGAGCCAGCGTGCCCGGGACCTCGCCTCCGGCCCGGTCCGCGCCGCGGTCGCCGCCCACACCCCGGCCGGGACGGTCGGCCACGTCGGCGGCACCGCGGCGATCTTCGCCGACATCGCCACCGCCGTCGACCGCGACCTCACCGTGGTCTTCCCGGTCGCGGCCGCCCTGATCGCCCTGATCCTGCTGCTGCTCCTGCGCAGCCTGCTCGCCCCGGTCGCGCTGATGCTCTCCGTCGGCCTCGGGTTCGCCGCCACCCTCGGCGCGGCCACCCTGCTGTTCCAGCACGGGCTGGACCGGCCCGGTGTCTCCTTCACGCTCCCGCTGGTGCTGTTCCTGTTCGTGGTCGCGCTCGGCACCGACTACAACATCCTGATCACCGACCGGATCCGCGAGGAGATGCACCGGCCCGGGTCGGCCCGCTCCGCCGTGGCCCGCGCCGTCCGGCACACCGCCCCGGCCGTCGCCACCGCGGGCCTGGTGCTGGCCGGCTCCTTCGCGACGCTGGCCACCACCCCGGGCAGCGAGCAGGTCGCGTTCTCGCTGACCCTGGGGATCCTGCTCTCCGCGCTGGTGCTCTCCCTGGTCACCGTGCCGGCCCTGGCCGCCCTGCTCGGCCGCGCCCTCTGGTGGCCGCTGCGACCGGCCCCGGCCGCCGCGCCCGGCACCGACGCCCGGCCGCCCGTCGCGGCGCCGCGCCCGGCCCCGGACCAGCTCGGCGCGCGCTGACCACCGGAGCGCCCGCAGACCACCCGAGGCCGCCGGGACCCCCCCGGAGCCCACCCACGCGGCGGGCAGACGCAGGGGCGACCAGGAAAAAACGAACGAGAAGGGG
>NZ_JBHYGR010000113.1:0-5619 GCF_042738155.1 Kitasatospora sp. NPDC059088
GCCCCATTCCTCGTTCGTCAGATCACCCCGCCCCATGCCGGGCACAACGAGCCCGGCATGGAGAAGTCACATGATCCGCCGGACAGAACCTAGGCCCTCGCTGTCGAGCAACTGCTCAACGGCCAGCGTGCTGCCGCTGCCCAGCAGGCGATGCATGTATCGGTGCTGGTAGTCGCTAATCGGCAGGTTGCGGACGGTCTGCCAGAGGATCGTCAGCGCCGCCTCGAAAGGTGCCTCGGTCACCTCCAGGTGACCGTCGACTCCAACAGCCAGCCCCTTGCTGATCATCGCGGCTCCCCCTCAACGCACGAAGGATGAGCACGGACGGCCCAGCCAAGCGGGGCTCCCGACGTGGAGGTGTACGCGTGGCCAGCTGGTCCCAGTGGCGGCTCAGGGCGGCCGCAGCAGATGCACACCTCGCCACGGCATTGCTGTGCGGTGTAGTCGGCGGCCAGCGTCGTTTTGCCGAGCCACAGTCGCCGGGAGAGGAGTGCCGTCTGCAGGTACTCCTCGACGTCGATCCGGCTGGCGCCGGGGATGAGGTAGCGCTGCCCCATCAGGAGGACGATCGCGCCACCGCGACGCACGAAGTCCGACCAGCCCTCGTCCGTTGGGACCCGGATGGCCCCAGACGGGCCGGGCAGGAGGACCAGGGCGTCCGGGCCGTCGAGGACGATCCGGATTCCAGGCGACGGCAGTGGCAGGTCGGGTGACGCGAGGCCAGCGGTAGTCGCGAACGCCCGGAGTCCGCGGGCTTCTCCGCTGGACGGGGTGATCATCATGAATGCGACGAGCCCGTCGGGCGTCGAGTCGATCCATGTCCATGCCGATAACGACAGGTCTGCGGGGTGTTCGGCGGCCGTCAACACGGGCCCCCACCTAAAGCGTCGGGTCTACCATCACCACCAAGGGTCGACGCCTGATCGCCGGAGCGTGAGGTCTCCAGGGGTGGCACAGGGTGGCACTTCTGCGCGGGGTGGCACTGAGGGGTAGGACAGCACCATGCAGACCGAGAAGACGCCGAACGGGCAACTCGCCGAGTGGCTGACGCGGGCTGGCCTGAGCAACGCCGAGCTTGCACGTCGAGTCAAGACTGCAGCTCAGCAGGCCGGACACGCGCAGGTCTCACCCGACACAACAGCCGTGCGGCGGTGGCTCCAAGGGAATAGGCCGCGGCGCCCGATCCCGGGGATCATCGCCGACGTCGTCTCGGCAACAGTCGGATACCGGGTCACATCGTACGAACTCGGCCTCGGCGAGAGCCCGGCGGAGGACCGCTCGCTGCTTTACAACCGCGACTGGGTGGTTACGGTGGAAACCGTCTCTGACCTGGGGAGAGCAGACGTGGACCGCAGGAAGTTCTTGGCCGCCGCACCGTTCGCTGCCGTTGCCGCCACCGGACCGTCGAGAGACTGGCTCCTCTCCACGCTTGACCAGGCTCCCGAGCCGGGACCGCGCGTCCGGCTTGAGGACGTGACCGCGGTCAGGAACATGTTCGGCGAGTTCCAGAAGGTCGACGTCCTCCAAGGAGGTGGCAGCGGCCGGCTGCTGCTCGCGCAGTACATGAACATCCACGTGTTCCCACTCCTCCGCCGCCCTCAGCCCGACGACGTTCGCCAGGCACTTTGCGAAGCCGCCGCCGAGCAGACCTATCTCCTCGGGTGGATGGCCTACGACAACGGCGAACACGGGACGGCTCAGCGCTATCTCATCCAGTCGCTTCGCCTCGCGGAGGAGTCAGGGAACATCCCGCTTGGCGCGCACGTCCTCGCTGGGATGGCCGACCAGGCCACGCTCCTTGGGCACCCGGAGGAGGGGCTGCGTCTCGCCCAGTCCGGCCGACACGGCCTGCGCGGGTCCTCCCAGGCGGCGCTGGCTGACCTGTGGGCACTGGAGGGTCGCGCGCTTGCAGCAATGGGCGTGAAGTCGGGGGCCACCAAGGCCGTCGCCGAGTCCGAGGCTGCAGCCGAACAGATCCGCCCCGACGACGAGCCGGAGTGGGCCCTGTTCATCGACCCGGCCTACCTGCATGGCGAGCACGCCATGACACTGCGAGACGTCGGTGACCACGTGGGCGCCGCTGAGCACGCGAAGCTGAGCATCGACCACGCCCGGCGGCAGCAGCGAGCACGCCGTGGCGCGCTCTCGCAGGCCGCCCTCGCCTCCACCCACCTCCAGCGTCGCGACCTGGAGCAGGCCCACGCCGCCGGGCTACGGACGCTCTCCCTCGCGGGCAAGGTAAAGTCGAGCCGGGCAGTCGAAGCGGTCTCTGATCTCCAAAGGCGCATGGAGCCCTTCGGTCGGCACCGCCTCGTCGCCGACTTCACGGAGCGAGCGCGAGCCCTGACGGCGGCCTGACGGGCCCTGTCCGAGGCCAGCCGTACGATGGGCACTGTACCCACGCCGCTGCCGCTCCCGGATGACCTGCTGCCCCTGTACGCCGCCGTGGTGGAGGCCGACCGGGCGATGACCGCGGCCCGGGAGGCCGACGGTGACGTCAACGCCGCGCGGGACGCCTACGTCGACCGGGTGCTCGCCCTCCGCGCGCACCCGATCTGGGAAGAAGCACGGACCGCCGCCTGCTACGCGCAGACCTGGCAGGCCTCCCTCGACCCTGCGAAGGCCCACCTGGACGGTGGGCAGGCCGCCGCCTGACCCGGCTGACCCCCGCTCGTGTGGGGAGGAGCGCTGGTAGCGCTCGGAACCCTTGCGGGTGAACGGCTGACCCCCACGGGTGTGGGGAGGAGCATCGCGGGCCAGGAGTAGAGGAGGTCGTCCACGGCTGACCCCCACGGGTATGGGGAGGAGGATTTCCTCATAGCGGCTGGACACACCGACTCCGGCTGACCCCCACGTGTGTGGGGAGGAGGAAGACGTCGCCCGAGGCACACCGCACCGCTTCGGGTGACCCCACGTGTGTGGGGAGGAGGACTACGTCCGCTGGTCCCGGAAGCCGCAGGCCGGCTGACCCCCGCTCGTGCGGGGAGGAGGGGTCCTGGCCGCTGCCGCCGAGGCGACCGGCCGGCTGACCCCCGCTCGTGCGGGGAGGAGCCCACCTTCGACCGGGCGGCGGCGAGGAACGCCGGCTGACCCCCGCTCGTGCGGGGAGGAGGAAATGCTCGCGATCTTCCTGGTCGTCTGGGCCGGCTGACCCCCGCTCGTGCGGGGAGGAGACACGTCACGGTCCGGGTTGTCCTGGTTTGTGCGGCTGACCCCCGCTCGTGCGGGGAGGAGGGCGCCGTGCTCGCCCACGCCCGCAAGAACACCGGCTGACCCCCGCTCGTGCGGGGAGGAGCGCCGGCTGATGGTGAAGACCAGACCCGGGGGCGGCTGACCCCCGCTCGTGCGGGGAGGAGGCGTGCAGGGCCGAGCGGATCTCGGTGGCGCCCGGCTGACCCCCGCTCGTGCGGGGAGGAGCGGGGTCAGACCGTGGCGGCAGCGAACGTCACCGGCTGACCCCCGCTCGTGCGGGGAGGAGATGCCGATGCTGACGAACTTCACGGCCTCCGCCGGCTGACCCCCGCTCGTGCGGGGAGGAGGTGGTCCTCGTGATCACCGTCCTGGTGCCGATCGGCTGACCCCCGCTCGTGCGGGGAGGAGACCTCGGCCTCGTAACGGGTGTCGCTCATGGTCGGCTGACCCCCGCTCGTGCGGGGAGGAGGCCCCAACATCGCCTCCGGAAACACCACTCGACGGCTGACCCCCGCTCGTGCGGGGAGGAGGCCGTGCAGTTCATCGCCGAGCACGGCGACCGCGGCTGACCCCCGCTCGTGCGGGGAGGAGGACTGCACAGACTGGACCGCGGTGAACACCAGCGGCTGACCCCCGCTCGTGCGGGGAGGAGGCCCTTTTCATGCTCGATCCCTACGCGGTCAGCGGCTGACCCCCGCTCGTGCGGGGAGGAGACTTTCCGACCTGCGGCGCAGCACGGCCTTTGCCATTTCTTGAGCAGGTTGGTTGGTCGGAGGGGGGAGGGAGTTTGGTGCCTTGTTGAGGTGTCAAAGGACTGCCTCCATCGTGCCATCTGCCAGTGGCACCCCACTGGGATGTTGATGATCTGTCCGGGGTCCGTCCCGGTAGGTATGTGCGGTTGGCCGTACCTTTCACCTTGGTGTCTCGGTTCCACCGGTCGCCGTCCGGTAGATTCTGCGGCCAGCTGGGCGGCACACGAAGCGGCTGCGGGCTGCAGGTTCGACACGGGGGCGTGGCATGCGGGGCGGACAGGGGCGGGACCGGCGGGTGACGGACCTGTTGGAGTGTTGGCGGGCCATCGAGCTGTTCAGCCCGCCGACGATTCCGGAGGTTCCCCGCAAGCGTCGTACGGGCAGGCTTCGCGCTTCCGACACGGTGGTCGTCGATCTCACGCCGGCTGCGGGTCAGGCCCGGCCGCTGTTGCCGTGGGCTGTGGAGCATCCGGAGACGGCCGCTCATCGGGCGTTGCACGGGATGGTGTGGCGGCATGAGGTGTACGGCGGGGTGTTCGACCTCGAGCTGTTGCGCCAGGCGATGATCGCGGTGCTGCCCGAGGGCACCGACCCGGATCCTGGTGTGCCGCAGGAGGAGTTGGTGCTGCCGGGTAAGAGCGCGATGTTCGCGCTGGTCCTGGACGAGTACGGCCGCCCGGTCGAGGGGACGTCGGTGGTGTCGGCGTGTGCTTGGGCGACGGGGCGCCTGTTCGATCCGGGCCCGTCGGCGCCGGGGTGGTTGGACGGCTTCGAGGAACTGGGTGAGGCGTTCGAGGTCGCGGTGGGTCGGCTGGCCGCCGCGCCGATCGCGTACGTCACCGGGGAGCGTCCCGCACCGGGTCCGTACGGCCTGCAGGTGTTCCGGCCTGTGGGTCCGGCACCGGCTTCGGAGGGCAGCCCGGCCCGCGCCTGGCAGCAGCTGCTTTCCGAGGTCCTGGGCGGGGCCGCGGTGGCGGCGGTCGGTGCCCTGTTCGGCCAGGTCGCGGGCGCCGCCGTGCAGGGGGCGACGGAACCGTTGGTGAAGCGGGTCGCGGACTGGGTGGCGACCCGCCGCCCGGCGCAGGACGGCGCCGCCCAAGGTCACGCGCCCACCGACAGCCACGCGCCTGCCGAGCCCGCCAGGCCGACCGAGCCTGCCGGCTCAGCGGTCACAGCCGACGCGGCCCCGCCCGCGGACGGCCCCGACGTCCGCCCGGTCGCGTTCGCCGACCTCGTCGCCCTGACCGCTCAGATCGCCCACCTCTGCGGCGTTCAGCACCACCTTGATCCGCGCATGATCCGCGTGCGCAGTTACCTCGTCCGACTTCCCCGCGACCCCGGCGTCAAGCCCGCCGCCAACCAGCCCTTCCTCAACAGTCTCCTGCCGCCTGACCTCGCCCGGGTCCGTGCCACCCTCGAGGCGGAGGACGGTGCCGGCCTCGGCCCCGCCCTGGACGCCTACCTCACCCCGCGTACCGCCGTCGCCGTCCACGCCCGCACCGACCTGCGCCAGGACCGCCGCACCGTCCTCGACGGCGTCGCCCCCGCCCTCGTGTCCGCCGGCCGGGGGGGGGGGGGCCCCGGCGCCCCCCCCCCCCCCCCACAACACAACGACGCGAAACCACGACGCCAACCCAGCGGGCGCGCCAGAATGAGACACGGTTAGGTGGAAAGG
>NZ_JBHYGR010000113.1:5629-32158 GCF_042738155.1 Kitasatospora sp. NPDC059088
ACCCTCTTTTTTTTTTGGCGCGGGGGGTGCGTTTTTTTTTAAACACTCCGGGGGGGGGGCGGCGGGGGGGGCCCCCCCCCCCGCCCCCCCCCCGCTCGCGCTCAGCCAGCAGTTCGCCGTCAACCGCATGCTCGCCGACCGCGAGGGCACCGACGGCGGCCTGTTCTCCGTCAACGGTCCGCCCGGCACCGGCAAGACGACCATGCTGCGCGACCTCGTCGCCGCCCTCGTGGTCGAGCGGGCCGCGGTGATGGCCTCCTACAGGCGGCCCGGGGACGCCTTCGTGGGACGCGCCTGGCAGGGCAGGAACCGCCAGGGCCACAAGCGCTACGTCGCCGCCCTCGATCCCAAGCTCACGGGTTACGAGATCGTCGTCACCTCCTCCAACAACGGCGCCGTCGAGAACGTCACCGCCGAACTGCCGGGCGCCGCCGCCCTCGACGAGTACTGGCACGATGGCCCCGACCACTTCTCCGACTTGGCCTCCGCGCTGCTCGACGGCGCCCCCGCCTGGGGCCTGGTCGCCGCCGTGCTCGGCAACAAGGCCAACCGGACGAAGTTCGCCCAACGCTTCTGGTGGGGCAACCTGACCGAGAAGGAGACCGACGCACGCACCGCCGCCGGACTCCCCCCGCTGCGCGGAATGAAGACGATCCTCGGCGACTGGATCCCGCCGCGCGCCCCGAAACCCGCCCGTACGCCACCGCGAGGGGGCAACCACCCCGCCCCTGCCCCTGCCCCGACCGTCCCTGCCCAGCCCGTCCCCTCCTGGCACGAGGCCGTCACCGCCTTCAAGGCCGCCCAGGCCGAAGTGGAACGCCTGCGCATCGAACGCGCCCACCTCGCCACCGTCCTGGCCGAGACCGAATCGGGCCGCGGCCGTGCCCGCCTCGACGCCCTCCGTACCGCCGTCGCCCACGCCGACCAGCGAGCCACGGCCGCCGAGGCCCGGCACACCGACGCCACCACAGCCGTCCTCACCGCCGGATCCACCGCCGTAGCCGCCGAAGCCGCCCACCATGCCGCCACCCGACGCGTCCCCCAGGCCCGCGAAGCCCTCGCACTCGTCCGCGCCGACCTGGTAGCCGCCCGCGAACGGGCCCACCACCACCGCCAGTACGTCGACGCCCTGACCGCCCGCCACGAAGCACCTCCCACCGCCGAACCAGGCCTGCGCGCGGGACTGCGCCGACTGCTCCAGAGCACCGCTGAACGCCAGGCCGCCGAGCAGCAGCACGAACGCACCCAGGCCGAGATCCTCGACCTGCTCGTCCAGCAGCGCACCGCCCTGCAGGACGCCGACGACCACGTCGCACGCTGCGTCCACGCCGAGGAACTCGCCGAGCACCAGCACGCCGACTCCGCCACCGTGCTCGCCCAGGCCACCGCCGCCCTCGACAGGGCCCTCACCCGCGAGGACGCCGCCCGCACCGCCGAGTCAGCCGCCCACCAGGCCGTCCAGCACGCCCGGCGTGACGCCACCGCCGCCCGACGCGACCTGGCCACTGCCACCGCCGACCTCGACGCCGCCCACCGTGACCTCCGCCGGACTGCCACCGCCCTCCCCAGCCTGCCCCTCGACTGGTCCCACCTCGACGACCAGCAGCAGGAACTCGGCGCGCCCTGGTCCGACGAAGCCTGGTCCACCGCCCGCAGCGACCTCTTCCTGCGCGCCCTCGACCTGCACCGCGCCTTCGCTGCCAACAACGCCCTGCGCATCAGCGGCAATCTGCAGACCCTCATGGACCTCATGGCCGGCACCAACGGCCCCATCCCCGACGAACAGGTCGCCCAGGCCTGGCAGACCCTCTACCTCCTCGTCCCCGTCGTCTCCACCACCTTCTCCTCCATCGGCAGCATGTTCGCCCGCCTCGGCCAAGGCAGCATCGGCTGGATCCTCGTCGACGAAGCCGGCCAGGCCACCCCGCAGGCCGCCGTCGGAGCCCTCTGGCGTGCCCGCCGCGCCGTCCTCGTCGGCGACCCCCTCCAGCTCGAACCCGTCGTCACCATGCCCTCAGCCCTCCAACGCCGCCTCCTGCTCGCCCACGGCGTCGACGAGGAATGGCTCCCCTCAACCACCTCCGCCCAGGCCGTCGCCGACCGCGTCAACCGCTACGGCACCTACCTGCCCGACCCCACCGGCAACGACGACGAGACCGTCTGGGTCGGCTCACCCCTACGCGTCCACCGCCGCTGCGAAGACCCCATGTTCACCGTCAGCAACCAGATCGCCTACGACGGCCTCATGGTCTACGGCACCCACTCCAAGCCGTTCCCCGACGCCGACCAGGACGGCCTCCTGCCCAGCCGCTGGCTCGACACCCCCGACCCCACCCGCAACAGCTCCGACCCCTGGGGCGAACGCGACCGCCGCGCCCTCGACTTCGTCCTCCACAGCCTCCACCGGCACCACGTCACCCCCGAACGCCTGCGCATCATCGCCCCCTTCCGCGCCCTCGTCCGAGAAGCCCGCGAAACCTGCCGCACCCACCCCGGCTGGACCACCGAACTCCTCGACGAACGCTGCGCCACCGTCCACAAGGCCCAGGGCAAGGAAGCCGACGCCGTCATCCTCTTGCTCGGCGCCGGCCGCCCCGGTGCCCGCGCCTGGGCCGCCCGCACCCCCCACCTCCTCAACGTCGCCGCCAGCCGCGCCAAACGCCGCCTCTACGTCATCGGCGACCGCGCCCTGTGGTCAGACCTGCCCCACTTCGACGTCCTCGCCGCCGAACTGCCCGTCTACCGCCACCTCGAGGACCGCGACACCTGGCCCCGCGACCGCCCCGAACCACCGTCGGCGTCGGCGTAGTGCCGACCGGCGCCCGCCAGGCCTGACCGTGGCACCGCGTCAGCGCCGATGCCACGGCCAGCCGGACTCCGCTTCAGCGGGGGAAGCCGGAGCCCGCGGAAGAAACCGGTGACAGTTCGCCGACCCCCGACGTGTGGGGGAAGACAGGACGGGCCGGTTGAGCACCGGGAGCATGCACGGTTCACCCCTGCAGGTGCGGGGAGGAGGGCGCCCAGCTCCAGCAGACCTACCGCATCACCGGCTGACACCCGCGCGTGCGGGGAGGAGAGCAACACGCTTGACATGCTCCGCCCGCGCATCGGTTGACCCCCGCGCGTGCGGGGAGCAGCTGGCCTGGCTCCGGGGCTGGTTCTCCGCACGCGGTTGCCCGCTTCCGAGCGCGGAGAGGATCTCGCGGCGATCGGTGAAGATGGCCGATGCCATCGCCCTGGCCAGACGGCGCGGCGCTGCAGACGTCGACCGGGCGCTGGGCACCGCTGTGACGGTGGGCCCCGCTTTGCCGAGGGCGACCTGCTGTCGGTTCGGGGTCACCAGGGCGCGTACGACCCGGCGAGCCGATCCGCCGCCATCGAGCCACGGCCTGTTGCAAGCGCCTACCCCAGAGTGGCGCCGCGCTCCTGGGCGACTGCCTCCAGACCGTACCGGGCCACGTGGTCCGGGTTGGTCAGGTCGATGGTCCGGATGCCCTGTGCGGTCAGCTGCTCGTTGATCCGGTCCAAGTGCTGCCGGACGAGCTGCTTCTCGGCATCGGTGGTGCGGCCCTTGTGGGGCTTGCCGGCGTGCTCCAGGCTGGCATAGTTGATGCGGTCCTTGGCCGCGGGCTGCTGAGCCTGGCTCGGAATGCTCCGGGGCACCCGCTTGGCGCTGCGCAGCACCTCGGCCATGGAGCCGTCCGACACCAGACGGTTGAACGCCTCGGCCTCCATGACGACGGTCCGCGGTTCGCCTGAGTCCGGGTAGTGCAGCTCGAACGTCACCAGGTCGAGTGCCAGGTCCTGAACGCCGGACAGCTCCTCGGCCAGCGCCTCGATCTCGACGGGGCCGTCTTCCAGGTCAGGGTGGTCCTGAACGACGATGCGCACCAGCTGGGCGTCGTCGTCGACGTGCTTGCCGGTCAGGTCCGAGAAGCGGATGACTTTCTGGCCCATGGGTTCCTCTCCTGACTACCTTGATCCAGGACGAGAGCCTATCCCCCGAACCCACCGGCCGTAGCCGCTCACGAACCCGCTCGTGCGGGGAGGAGCCCGCTACGCGCAGAATCCCGACCACCTCGGTCGGCTGACCCCTGCGATTGCAGCGAGGAGACGTGGAGCTGGGCCCTGTCGTGCTCCGTCTACGGCTGACCCCCGCGAGTGTGGGGAGTAGTACCTTGGACGGGTACCAGCCGCAAGCGGCGGCCAGGTCGCGCCCGTTGAGCCCGGCGTCCCCCTGTATCTCGCGGAGCTGATCCGCAAGACCTTGGCGGGCACGTTGGACACTCGAGGATGCCGAATCGGCCATGTGCTCAGTACTGATCAGGCGGGGTGGAACTCCGTGTGCGGGATGGCCCGCTCCCAAGCGGCTTCGTAGGCCGCCAGGTACCGGGCGGCCAGCTCGGCGTCCTCGCGGACCTCCATCTTGGCGGGAGCCCACTGCCCCCCACCCGTGAAGTGGTGCAGAATCACCACCCGGCCGTCCATGACCCACCCGTCCAGGCCGGGGAGCAGGAGGTCACCTGTGCGGGACCGGGGCAGCCACCGGACCTCCTCGCCCGCAGCGACGTTGGGGAACGTCACGTCGTACTCGTACCGGATGTAGTCGGTCACCGGCTCCGAGACCACCCGCAGACGGCGCATCGACACGCCTCGGCCCGTCGCCTCGGTCACCACGTCCAGCCACGACCGCCACCACGATCCACGGTCGGCCGGGTCAAGCCGCTTGCCCTGCTGCCAGGCGATGAACTCCGGGTCGTCCAGCATGTAGCTGTCCCGCATCTCCAGGTGCACCGCAGAGCGCTGGGCCTTCGCCAACTCCTCACGAACCGCTGTTGCCACCGCTGCTGTCCTCGTCCTTGAGCCGAAGGATGAACTGGATCATGTTGGCGGGCAGCCGGATCATGGTCTCGTGGTCCGGGATGTCCGTGGTGTGACCGGGGACCGAACCGATCTCCTGCGCGGCCTTGATGTCGTCCTCGCTAGCCTTGTACGACTGGATGAGCAGGTCGCCGGTCTCCGCCTCCCGCCAGATGGTCAGCGAGCCGTCGTCCGGAGTGTTCGGGTAGATCCCCAGGAACTAGGGCCATGTCGGCATCCAGTGTCGATCAGGTTCCACGTGGTTCCAAGGATGCTGGCCGGCCGTGCTCCTGTCAGGCGTATCGCGTTCTGACGAGCAGTCAGGGTGATCCCGCGGTGGGAGCATGTTCCTGCGGCCCGCACAGACCAAGGTCTCGGTGTTGGGATCCAACACTGGTGGGAAATCGACGAAAGGCCCTGGTCAACCCCGAAGGGATCGACCAGGGCCGGTTGGGGTTGACCCCCGCTCGTGCGGGGAGGAGAACGTCTCGACGCGCGCCTCCGAGGTCGAGCCGGCTGCCCCCCGCTCGTGTGGGGAGGAGCTCGGCATTCAGGCGCACGGCGCCCAGGGCAACGGCTGACCCCTGCGGGTGCGGGGAGAAGGAGCCCTACTGGAAGTTGAAGTCCAGGCTGGGCGGGTGACCCCCACGGGCGTGGGGAGGAGACCAGCGGCGTTCGGGGTGCGACCCCGTTCCGCGGCTGACCCCCACGGGTGCGGGGAGGAGTCGGTGGCGCCGCCGAGGCTGACGATCCGGCACGGTTGACCCCCGCTCGTGCGGGGAGGAGATGGCGTCCTGATCAAGGGTGTCCATAAACCCCGGCTGACCCCCGGGGTGCGGAGAGGAGCCGAGCCAGCGGAGCCAAATGCCGAGGGCCTGCGGCTGACCCCGGCTTGTGCCGAGAGGGGGAGGCCGTACGCACCCTCACCCCGCAGCTGCACAGCTGACACCCACGTGTGTGGGGAGGAGTGGACTGGTAAGCCCGCATTTTGAGGTGTCGCGCATTCGAGGCTGAAACCAGCCGGTCATCACGTTGAGTGAGAATCGTCTGTCGCTGCTGCACTGGTGCGAAGGGCGGGCTGCGCAGGCCGGTCGCAGCCGTCCGAGAAATCTCCATGTAACCGGCCAGGTGGGAGACGTTGGCTGGAGAGGCCGGTCCCACAGCGCGTCAGTTGGCATCGTGGCGGTGGCGAGGTTCCGGAGAAGTCAGTCGTCGAGTGCGATCGCGTTCTTGGCCCGTTCGACGGAGGCTTCGGAGGCCGGCCCGCCAGGATTCTCGGTGGCGAGCGCCTGGTTGAGCTCGACGAAGGGGCGCATGCGCCTCTCGTAATGGGCGAACGCCGCACGGTGGTCGGCGCCTTCGCGTCGTAGGGCGCTGGCCAGTACGTGGGCCCCTACGAGAGCAAGGCTGGTCCCCTGGCCGGACAGCGGAGAGGCGCAGTAGCCCGCGTCGCCGAGAAGGACGGTCCTGCCGTTGAACCAGCGGTCCATGTGGACCTGCGTCATCGCGTCGAAGTAGAAGTCGTCTGCCTCCCGCAGGGCCTTCAGTAGCCTCGGGGCCTCCCAGCGCACCGTCGCCATCCGATCGGCGACGAATTGCTTGTGCTGTTCGGCGTCACGGTGGCCGGCGGGAAGCGGTTCGGCTGCGAAGCCGAACGTGATCCTCAGCTCGGTGTTGCCGCGTACCGGGTAGATGCCGTAGCCGGCCTCGCCGTCCCTGAGCCACAGCTGCCAGTCTTCCAGGGCGAGGAAGTTATCCGCACTGAAGATCGCCATGTGCATGTCCAGGTGGCGGGTGACCTGCTTCTCGGGCCCGAAGCTCAGCCGTCGCACAGCCGAGTGCAGGCCGTCGGCTCCCACGACCAGGTCGAAGGTCTGGGGGCGTCCGTGCTCGAAGGTGACCCGTACCCCGTCCTCGTCCTGGTCGAGCGCGGTGATGCGGTCCCCGAAAACGAACTCGACGTCGGCGCCGGCCTGTTCGTTCAGGATGCGGACCAGGTCCTCACGCAGCAGCTCGATGTCGTCGTTGACGAGCCGGCCGCTGCTGAAGGTCGTCTCGGTGGAACGGTGGATCTCCCTGCCGTCACCATCCAGCACCGACATGCCGCGCATCCGGGTGCGGTGGGCCCGGGCTTGATCCAGCAGTCCCATCCGCTCCGTGACATCGAGTGCAACGCCACGGATGTCCACCGCCTGGCCGCCGGGCCGCGGGCCTGGTGCGTGTTCCACGACCGTCACGGCGATGCCGTCCCGATGCAGCAAACGGGCGAGCGCGGACCCGGCGACACCGGCGCCGGAGATCAGCACAGTCTTCATGCAAGCTCCTTAATACGCTGTACGCGCCCTGAATGTACGGCGTCTGCGCAGTGCTGCCAACTGCCATTTCCCCTGCTCTGATCTAGGGCAGCAGGGTCATTCAAGCCTCCCGCGCTGGTAGGGTCTGAGCTAGTACAGATTCGGTGGCGCAAAAGAAATATCTCGGGGAGCCGACAGCATGGCCTCGCAGTCCGACCCGCCGTTTCGGCGCATCGCCGACGAGATTGCCCGACGCATCGCTGAGGGGGCGCTCGTCCCGGGCGATCGCGTTCCGTCGACACGGCAGATCGCCCGTGAGTGGGGTGTCGCGCTCGCCACGGCCACGAAGGCCCTCACCGTGCTCCGCCTGGAAGGGCTGGTCGAGGCCCGTCCCCGGGTCGGTACAGTCGTGGCGGCCGCAGAGGGCGCGGCATCGATGGAGCACCGTGCCCCGTCGAAGCGCCGGTCTCCGTCCATGGCCTTCTCCGATCACGAACTGAGCTGCGAGCGGATCGTCCGCGCCGCGGTGGACATCGCAGACGGCGAAGGGCTCAGCGCGGTGTCGATGCGGAGCGTTGCCGCCAGGCTCGGTGTCGCCGCCATGTCCCCCTACCGGTACGTCAACAGCAAGGACGACCTGGTTCTCCTGATGGCGGACGCGGCGTTCGGCGAGGAGACCTACCCGGTCGAGCCACCGGAGGAGTGGCGGGCCCGCCTGGAACTCGGTGCGCGCATCTTGTGGAGGATCCACCGCAGGCATCCCTGGCTTGCACAGGTCGGCTCCCTCACCCGCCCCCTGATGCTTCCGGCCCTGATAGTCCATGCGGAATGGGCGCTTGCCGCCCTTGACGGCCACGGCCTCGATCCGGAGACCATGCTCGACCTGCACGTTCTGCTCTACAGCTACATCCAGGGGATCGCCGTGCACCTGGAACGGGAAGCCCAGGCCGAGGCCGCCACCGGCCTGTCCGAGGACCAGTGGATGGACCACCAGGCCCCCGCCTTCGCGGCGATCACCGCGGCGACCCGGTACCCCGTATTCACCAGGATCGCGAGCAGTTGCAAGGACGGTTACGACCTCGACCTGGACATGCTGTTCGAGTTCGGCCTCAAGCCGCTCCTCGACGGCATCGCCCTCATCATCGAGGCTGCGTGACGGTGATGAGGTGCTGATCCTGCTTGTCGACCGCCACCTTGCGCCGCCCCACCAACGTCCGGTTTTTTCACCGGGGTGAAGTATGACCCGACAAAATCATCGAACCGTTCAAGGAGGGCACCGCCGTCACCTGCGGCATGCTGGAGCAGGACGGCGCTCCGGTCACGCTTCCGCCGCTGGAGATCCTCCCGAGCACTGCGGAGTTCTACGGATACAGGGCCAAGCGCGACCCGGCCGGCCACCGCTACCGCTGCCCCGCCAACTCCCGGGCGCCGCCCTCGCTACCATCTCCCGCGCTGCCTGGCCGTCGCGCTCGGTCGGCGATAAGCCGACCAGCACCCGCTGTCCGGCGGCGTCTTCGGCACCAACGCCTACTCCCGAGCTGGGTGGTAGGCCCCTGCGGCTCCCGCTCGCCGTCCAGAGTTGTGTCCAGCGGCCGGATGAGGTTCCTTGCCAAGCTCAAGCGCACGTTTCCGGACACCCGAACGTGCACGTGATCCTGGAGGATGACGCGACCTGCAAGGCACCGGATACAAGGCAGCGGCTCCTGGCACACCCCAGGTTCCACTCGCATTCGGGGAGGAGCGGAAGGCCAACGTCCCGACGTTCGGGGGCTACGGCTGACCCCCACGGGCGTGGGGAGGAGCACATTGGCCGACTCTAGCTCGGCCTTGACCGCGGCTGACCCCCACGGGCGTGGGGAGGAGAAGACGAACACCGCCGGCGACGTCTCCGAGTACGGCTGACCCCCACGGGCGTGGGGAGGAGGCCCCGTAACCGGCCGCCTCTACCTCCCGCGCCGGCTGACCCCCACGGGCGTGGGGAGGAGCGGGGGGACGGTCACCGCTCCTCCTTGCGGAGCGGCTGACCCCCACGGGCGTGGGGAGGAGTGCTGGAGCATCGCCGACGCGATCGTCGAAGCCGGCTGACCCCCACGGGCGTGGGGAGGAGCGCTACGTCCACGCCCTCTGCCCCCAGCAGCGCGGCTGACCCCCACGGGCGTGGGGAGGAGGGCCCTTGACCTGCGGCGCATTCGGTGCCGCATGGCTGACCCCCACGGGCGGCTGACCCCCACGGGCGTGGGGAGGAGATGCCGAAACGGGCTTTCAGGCTGTCTGACCAGGGCTGACCCCCACGGGCGTGGGGAGGAGCCTTCCCGAGGGCCGGCCACTGCTGGTGGGTCCGGCTGACCCCCACGGGCGTGGGGAGGAGTCCTTGCGTCCGGCGACGGCAGCGGCCGCGGCCGGCTGACCCCCACGGGCGTGGGGAGGAGCGACCCGAGAGGCGACGCGGCGGTCAGTCCTCCGGGTGACCCCCACGGGCGTGGGGAGGAGGCCCACAGCTTGAGGTAGTGGTCGTGGCTCATCGGGTGACCCCCACGGGCGTGGGGAGGAGGCCCCCTCGCCCGTCGGCGGGGGGGGCTTTGGTCGGGTGACCCCCACGGGCGTGGGGAGGAGTGGCTCAGGGCCTGCATCAGGAAGGGGTACATCGGGTGACCCCCACGGGCGTGGGGAGGAGGGGGGGTCGCGTTCGACCACACCATGGCGGGCGGGTGACCCCCACGGGCGTGGGGAGGAGGAAGTGAGGGGGGCGCTGCCGCGTTCATGCTACGGGTGACCCCCACGGGCGTGGGGAGGAGGCAGCCACCACGCTGCCGACCGTGCCGACCAACGGGTGACCCCCACGGGCGTGGGGAGGAGCGACTCCTGGACGACCTCTCCCAGACCGGGGACGGGTGACCCCCACGGGCGTGGGGAGGAGACCAGCACCGTGGAGTCGGCGGCACGCGCGTGCGGGTGACCCCCACGGGCGTGGGGAGGAGGGCACCCCCTACGCGATCAGCGATCTGCCGGACGGGTGACCCCCACGGGCGTGGGGAGGAGTGGCGAGGTACACCCGGAACGCCTGGAACATGCGGGTGACCCCCACGGGCGTGGGGAGGAGTTTTTCGGGCGCCATTCGAACACTTCCTTGCGCGGGTGACCCCCACGGGCGTGGGGAGGAGACCGGGCTGGACGGGCTAACGCCCACCGTGAGCGGGTGACCCCCACGGGCGTGGGGAGGAGGCCACGAGGGCCTGTACGCCCGCGATGCCGTGCGGGTGACCCCCACGGGCGTGGGGAGGAGGTCGTAGCCGAGGTCTATTCGGACGGGCGCGGCGGGTGACCCCCACGGGCGTGGGGAGGAGGCCGCCGGGCCGGGCGCCGGGGTCGCGCCCGCCGGGTGACCCCCACGGGCGTGGGGAGGAGTGGGCCGACTGGGACCAGATGGCCGCCTTCCCCGGGTGACCCCCACGGGCGTGGGGAGGAGCCTAGTCGGACGGTTGCCATGTAACCACATGGCGGGTGACCCCCACGGGCGTGGGGAGGAGCCGGCGACGCTCCCCTCGCGCCCCCTAATTAGCGGGTGACCCCCACGGGCGTGGGGAGGAGCTTCGCGTCACGTCGGCCGCGCGCAGGTGGTCCGGGTGACCCCCACGGGCGTGGGGAGGAGGCCTACGTTCTCATGCCCGGGGAGATCGAGATCGGGTGACCCCCACGGGCGTGGGGAGGAGCTCATGGACCAGCTCGACCTCCTGCACGAGCACGGGTGACCCCCACGGGCGTGGGGAGGAGGATTCGTCCAGGCCTGGACGAATCCGCGGGGGCGGGTGACCCCCACGGGCGTGGGGAGGAGAGCGGGCCCCGGCAGCCGGTCGCTGAAAACTGCGGGTGACCCCCACGGGCGTGGGGAGGAGCAGGCGACGCAGGGTGTTCATCGTGCATCAGCCGGGTGACCCCCACGGGCGTGGGGAGGAGTCCTTGCGCCAGCCAGCCACGGTGGTGCCGTCCGGGTGACCCCCACGGGCGTGGGGAGGAGGGCTACATGATTGTCCGTCAGGTGCGCGTGTGCGGGTGACCCCCACGGGCGTGGGGAGGAGCAAGGGCAAGAGCGCCATCGACCTCGTACGCGCGGGTGACCCCCACGGGCGTGGGGAGGAGGACGATCCGGGCGCCCCGCTCCTCCGCGCCGGCGGGTGACCCCCACGGGCGTGGGGAGGAGGCTTTCCGACCTGCGGTGCAGCAGCGCCTTTGCCGTTGCTTGACCATGTTGGATGGTCGGCGAGGGGCGGTTGCTGGTGGTCTGTTGAGGTGTCAAAGGGCTGCGTTCATCGTGCCACTTGTCGGTGGTTCCTCGCCGGGAGGTGGCTGATCTTCCCGAGGCCCGCCCTCGCGGGGAGGAGTTCACGATCAGGGCCAGCAGTCCGGAGACTCCGGCTGACCCTCGCTCGTGCGGGGGGGGGTCTTGGGCGCGGGCGGCGGCGACGGCTGACCCCCGCGGGGGCGGGGAGGAGATCCCGAACTGGTCCATCATGTCGCCGAGGTACGGCTGACCCCTGCGGGTGCGGGGAGGAGGCGTAGTCGTGGAAGGGGAGGATGCCCTCTACCGGCTGACCCCCGCTTGTGCGGGGAGGACCTCGCGGCGATCTGGTCGTGGGGGTTGGCTTCGTAGGTGACAACGGAGAGCGGTTGTCGATGAGTTTGGGTAGCAGAGGTCGATCTGCTGCCGTCGAAATGTCGCTGGGATCCGAGAGCACCTAAGTGGCGTGTCGGCCGAGACTCGTGGTCACGGCGGTCAGTGAGGTGGAATGAGTCCTATCGGGCCGCGGGTCTGACGATCGGACTGGGGGGCATCGGTGGGGACGATTCTCAAGGGCGTAAGCCGCGTGCGCTGGCACGAGTTGAAGCATGCCTATGGATCTGCGGCCGATGTTCCCGGCGTGCTGTCGCGGATCGCATGGGGCGACGCCGGCGCGAGTGAGGCAGCCCTGAGCGATCTCGCGTTGTGGATCGGTGAGCTGGCAGTCTTCGACGCGACCGTCGCCGCTGTTCCCTTTCTGTGGGACCTCGCGGTCACCGAGACCGTGAACTCCCGGGCCGGAGTCATCGGGTTGCTGCAGACGATCCTCGAACACGGCAACCCGCCGCACCCGAAGGTGCAACTGGAAGCTCACCAGGCCGTGCTGAGCCGCCGGGCGACAGCGGACCAGCTCACCCACGACAGTGACCCTGTCGTGAGGGCAGCGGCTCAGAACCTGCTGGCTGGGATCGACAGCCATCTGAGCGAGTCCTGTTGCGGGGTTTGATGCGAGGACTTTCCCTGCTGCTCTGGTGACGGCCGCCGTATGGCCTGACCAGCAGGGGAAGGCCTGAGAGCCGTCAGCTGACGGCCTGCTGCTGTTCGGCGCGGGCACGGGTGCTGGCGAGCCGGTAGGAGTCGGTGCCGGTCTCGATGATGGTGCCGTTGAAGGTGAGGCGGTCGTGGATGGCCGCGCAGAGGCGGGGGTAGGTGAAGGTCTTGGTCCAGCCGGCGAACGACTCGTTCGAGGCGATGGCCACGCTGTTCTTTTCCTCCCGCTCGGTAAGAACTTGGAACAGCAGTTCGGCGCCGCGGCGGTCGAGTTCCATGTAGCCCAGCTCGTCGATGCAGAGCAGGTCGACGCGGCCGTAGCGGGCGATGGTCTTGGCCAGCTGCTTCTCGTCCGCGGCCTCGACCAGCTCGTTGACGAGCTTGGTGGCCAGCACGTACTTGACCCGGAAGCCGGCCATCGCGGCCTCGGTGCCGAGTGCGATCAGCAGGTGGGACTTGCCGGTGCCGGAGTCGCCGATCAGGCAGAGCGGCAGGCTCTTCTTGATCCACTCGCAGGCCGCGAGGGTGTGGATCGTCGCCGGGTCGATGTTCGGGTTCGCGTCGAAGTCGAACTTTCGCAGCGCCTTGTCGCGTGGGAAGCCGGCGGCCTTGATCCGCCGTTCCGACCGGCGGCGGGCCCGGTCGTCGCACTCGGCCATCAGCAGCTCGGAGAGGAAGCCGAGGTAGGACATCTGCTCGCGGGCGGCGTTCTCGGCGAGCTCGGGGAACTGGGCTCGGATGGTGGGCAGCCGCAGCATCCGGCAGGCCTGGTCGATGGCGGCGGTGGCGGCCTGCTCGGTGATGCCTCGCTGGCGGGGGAAGGTCACGGCGTTCTCCTTCAAGTGGTTGGGTGGTTCGGTCGGCGGTGTCGCAGCAGTTGGTCGTAGTGGGCCACCGAGGGCAGCGGCCGAGTGTCGGGCGGAAGTTGGGAAAGGCGCCGTTCGGTCAGAGAAGTCACCGTCGCCCGGTCCGTGGCGGGCGGCTCCGGTTCTGCGGGAGTCATGCTGTCGGCCTCGGCGGCCTTGCGGGCCTCCAGCGCGACCGCGTCGGCGGTCAGCGCGCCGGCCCGGAGGGCTGCGGCGAGGCCAGCGACGAGGTGCTCGTGGGGCAGGTGCCGACCGAGCAGGAGGACCTCGATCAGGGCCCGGGTGCCGTTGCGCTCGCCGTGGGCCTTGCGGGCGGCCGCCCACCATGCGTCGTGGACCGGGGTGAACCTGCCGGCCGAACGGGCCTGGTCGAGCGCGGTCGCCCCGGGCAGGGCGCCGGGCTTGCGGACCAGGGCCTCCAGATAGTGGTCGAGGTCGAGCCGGGCGCCGCCCTTGGCGATCAGTCGCTCGTGCCGGGCGACCTCCTCCCGGCCGTCGTAGACGACCAGCTCGGAGGCGTGCAGCATCACCCTCACCGTCCTGCCGATCATCCGCACCGGCACCGAGTAACGGTTGCTGCGCACACCGATCTGGCTGTAGCGGTCGACCCGCGGAGTGAACAGCCGGCCCGTTTCGAACGGCTCCTCCGGCAGCGGCGCCAGCAACGGCCGCTCGGCGGCGAGGTACTCGCCGATGGTGCGGGGCCGGGACCGGATCCGGCGGGCCTCGTCCTCTTCGCCCCACCGGTCGATCATCGCGTTCAGCTCGGCCAGCGTCGCGACCTCGGGCACGGGGACCAGGTGGTTGCGGCGGAACCAGCCGATCTGGCCCTCGACCCCGCCCTTCTCGTGGGCGCCGGCGATGCCGGGCTGGCAGTAGAGGACTCCAGGCCGTAGTGCGAGCGGAACGCGGTCCACCGCTCGGCCTCCACCCGCTGGCGGGAGAAGCCCAGCACCCGCGCGACGGCGGCCCTAAGGTTGTCGTAGCGGACCCTCCCGGTCGGCACCCCGCCCAGCGTGTTGAGAGCGTGGACGTGGCCCTCGAAGAACGCCTCCTGCCCGCACGAGGCGAAGATCCTTCTCTGCACTAGCGATCGTCGCTCGGGGTTTCCTGGGGCAAAACCGCTGACAGCTGGGCATTCGCCTGGCAAGGATGCAGCTATGCGTCACGCCACCACTGACCCTGAGCTGCTGGGCTTGGTCCGCCGATTCGTCACACCCGGACGGCGGTACCTTCGGCGGGGTGGAAGCTTGCTGCGGTTGAGCGGGCCTGAGTGTCGGCGTACGCCTGAACGTGCTCAACGCCGTACAGGTGAACGTGTTCAGTTGTTGCTGCGCTGACCACGGGCTCTCGTCAGTCCGCAATGGACGGTCGGCGGCGTCGGGCGGCCGGGCACTTCTCATACCACCTTGATGACAACCTTGCCCGAGGCGTGACCGTTCTCGACGGTGGCGAGGGCGGCCGGGGCGTCGGAGAGCGGATGGACCGCGGTGATCACGGGTACGAGGACTCCGTCGAGGGCCAGCCGGGCGGACCGCTCCAGGTTCTCGCGGTCGAGGCGACGCTCGACGAAACGCCCACCGAGATCGGGCACAGACAGATCGCCCACGGCGATGACGTTGTGGGGCTCCCGGGCCAGTGGCGCGACCGTCCGCAGCGAGGGGCCTCCTACCAGGTCGACGATCCCGTCGAAGCCGTCCGGGACCAGCTCGCGCGCCGCGGTGACGACGTCCTCGGCGGCGTAGTCGATGAACCGCACCCCGATGGCCTCGGCGTGCTCGCGTTTGGCGGCACTCCCGGTGCCGATCACACGCAGCTCGCGCCCAACGGCCAACCGGGCGACGGCGAGGCCGACCCCGCCCCCGACCCCGTTGACCAGGACCGTCGCACCGGCCGGGAGGTCGAGCTGGTCGAGCACGTCCACCGCGGTCGTCCCGGCCACTGGCAGCGTTGCCGCCACGGTCGCGGACAGAGCCTCCGGGATGCGCGCGCTGTTCGGCGCGGACAGCACCGTCGTCTCGGCGTAGGTGCCGCCACCGGTGAGTGCGAAGCCGAAGACCGCGTCACCCACCTCGAGCCCTTCGACATCCTCGCCCCGAGCGAGAACGATTCCGGCCGCCTCCATCCCCAGAACGCGGGGAAACGGACGCCCGCCGTCGAGCCCGTCGACCAGTCCCGAGCGCAGAAGGTGGTCGAGGGGATTCACGCCGGCCACGGTGACCCGGATCAGCACCTCGCCGCGACCGGGGACGGGATCGGGACGATCGAAGAACTCCTGCACCTCGGGTCCGCCATACCTGCCAAAACCCCACGCCTGCCCCATCTTCTGCTGCCTCTCGTGTGACCGACCCCGGTGGTTCCGGGCGCTGTCGCCATCCTCACCTCTGACATTGATGTAAGGGGCAAGTGACTGAGACACAGATCACAGCATCAGGCCGACCGTGCCACCGGTTCCGGGGCCGTGGACAGCTCCGCCCGGTGCCGGCTGTTGGCCCTGATCAGCACGTCGAGTGCATCCCGGGTCTCGATCAGGTGCGCAATGTCGGAGTCGATCCGTTCGCGCTCGCGCATCATCGCCGTGAACGTCTCCTCGGCGACGCCCAGGTCGCCAGGGATGTCCACACACGGCAGCACAGTCGCGATCACCCGGCTGGACATACCCGCGTCGAACAGCTGTCGGATGAGCGATACGCGCTGGACCGCACCATCGGAATAGTGACGCTGCCCGGCGTCGGAGCGTGAGCTGGTCAGCAGGCCCTGCTCTTCGTAGTACCGCAGTGAGCGCGGACTCACGTCCGTGCGCTTGGACAGCTCGCCGATCCGCATTTCTGAGAGCCTACGCCCGCGTGCTCCGGGTTCAGACCGCCGGCGAGTCATGGATGCTCGCGGACACCCCCACGGCCGCAGGGTTGTCGTCCCGGTCCCACGACTGAACACGTTGGTCTGTACGCGCCTGAGCACTTTCCTTAGTACGCCGACACCCCTACGTGCGCGGGGAGGAGAAGACGGTCGGCGCCAGCATGTACGTGCGCGCCGACTGACCCCCGTTTGTGCGGGGAGGAGGTGCGCACCGCACAGCACCGGACGCCGTCGACCGGCTGACCCCCCACGTGTGTGGGGACGAGGGCTACCCGGGCCCCGAGACCTGGCGCCGACTCGGCTGACCCCCACGAGCGTTGGGAGGAGGGGTACGACGCGGCGTACATCCCGGGGTCGGCCGGCTGACCCCCACGAGCGTGGGGAGGAGGACCCGGCCACGCAGCCGTACGGCCGGGCCCTCTGGCTGACCCCGCTCGTGTGGGGAGGAGCTGGCCACCGCCACCACCAGCGGCCTGATCGGCGGCTGACCCCGCTCGTGCGGGGAGGAGAGCAAGCCCCCGCCCGGTTCCCCGGACGGGGGCGGGTGACCCCCGCTCGTGCGGGGAGGAGCCTGCTGGAGGTCGCGGGCGGCCCAGGCGAGCCGGGTGACCCCCGCTCGTGCGGGGAGGAGCGGCACGACCAGGACGAAGCGCAGGAGCTGGACGGGTGACCCCCGCTCGTGCGGGGAGGAGTCGAACCAAGCTAGCCGCCGCCACGGCAAGGGCGGGTGACCCCCGCTCGTGCGGGGAGGAGCAGCTCTCCCTCGGTGGGCGCCACCTCAAGCGCGGGTGACCCCCGCTCGTGCGGGGAGGAGGGCTTCCTTGTGCATAAACGCCTCTCTAGGCTCGGGTGACCCCCGCTCGTGCGGGGAGGAGAGGTGCGGGGCACCGCGCCGCTGAAACTCCAGCGGGTGACCCCCGCTCGTGCGGGGAGGAGATCCGGGTTCTGGGGGGTTCCAACCCGCCATGCGGGTGACCCCCGCTCGTGCGAAGAGGAGGCTGGCCGCGCAGCCAGCGGGTGACCGAGGTCTGGGTGACCCCCGCTCGTGCGGGGAGGAGCCGGTCGAGGACGGCATCGAGGTCTGCATCGGCGGGTGACCCCCGCTCGTGCGGGGAGGAGGCAGGAACTGATGCCCGTTCAACCCCTGGCGGAGGGTGACCCCCGCTCGTGCGGGGAGGAGTTCAGCCCACGAGGGGAGTATGACGCGTCCGACGGGTGACCCCCGCTCGTGCGGGGAGGAGTGCTTCGCCTGGCCTGCGACGCCCCCCTTGGACGGGTGACCCCCGCTCGTGCGGGGAGGAGGTCCCGGGGACGGTGCGGGCGGCGTCGATGATCGGGTGACCCCCGCTCGTGCGGGGAGGAGGTTGCCGCAGAGCGCGGCGTCGAGCCGCAGGACGGGTGACCCCCGCTCGTGCGGGGAGGAGACCCCGCTGCCCATCACCATCAGCCGCCACCCCGGGTGACCCCCGCTCGTGCGGGGAGGAGACCGGGCCCGCTCGACCAAGCCCGGGCGACAACGGGTGACCCCCGCTCGTGCGGGGAGGAGAGGCCGTGTGGCTACTCCGCAAGTACCGCGGCCGGGTGACCCCCGCTCGTGCGGGGAGGAGCCGGACACATCCGGGTTCGCGATCTTGATTCGCGGGTGACCCCCGCTCGTGCGGGGAGGAGGCGCGAAGGCCCCAACCGCCCTCGGTCGGGGCCGGGTGACCCCCGCTCGTGCGGGGAGGAGTTCGAGCTGGCTCCGTCCGCGCCGCGCTCCGGCGGGTGACCCCCGCTCGTGCGGGGAGGAGATGGCCGCGATGTCGGCCAGCCGAAACCGGATCGGGTGACCCCCGCTCGTGCGGGGAGGAGATGGCCGCGATGTCGGCCAGCCGAAACCGGATCGGGTGACCCCCGCTCGTGCGGGGAGGAGTTCTCGTAGATGTCCCGCATGTCCGTCAGCGCCGGGTGACCCCCGCTCGTGCGGGGAGGAGTCGGCGTCCAGGATGATCCCTGCCACGACCCGCGGGTGACCCCCGCTCGTGCGGGGAGGAGAGACGAGCACCGTGAACAGCCCCGCCGGCGTGTGGGTGACCCCCGCTCGTGCGGGGAGGAGTCACCACCACCTACGTCGACGACGCCGATTCCCGGGTGACCCCCGCTCGTGCGGGGAGGAGGGGGCGTGGACGGTGACGTACCAGGTGCGCAACGGGTGACCCCCGCTCGTGCGGGGAGGAGCAGCGCCACCAAACCGGCGGCCGCCATTACTACGGGTGACCCCCGCTCGTGCGGGGAGGAGGAAATCCAGACCTATAGGGGAACGGGAATCGCCGGGTGACCCCCGCTCGTGCGGGGAGGAGCTCTGCGGCCGTGGCGTAACGCGAGGTGACCTCGGGTGACCCCCGCTCGTGCGGGGAGGAGGCCCAGGCGTCCGGGACGCCGAGCCCGAGTTTCGGGTGACCCCCGCTCGTGCGGGGAGGAGGCGAGGCCCCATCATGCCGTCTCGAACGCGTATGGGTGACCCCCGCTCGTGCGGGGAGGAGGCGGCGGTCGCGCTGTCGGCGGTCTTCTTGAGCGGGTGACCCCCGCTCGTGCGGGGAGGAGACCGCGCCGAACGGCACCCTGGGCCAGGTCAACGGGTGACCCCCGCTCGTGCGGGGAGGAGGAGATCGCCTCCCAGTTCGTCCACGGGATGGGCGGGTGACCCCCGCTCGTGCGGGGAGGAGCGGACCATCGTCGACGTCCACGCCGCGCACAACGGGTGACCCCCGCTCGTGCGGGGAGGAGCCGGCCGAGGCATCCGTGCCGGTGCCCGCCACCGGGTGACCCCCGCTCGTGCGGGGAGGAGGCGTTTCTGGGAAGCTCGGTGCCAACGGGATACGGGTGACCCCCGCTCGTGCGGGGAGGAGACGCCCAGGCCCAGCACGTACGGGCCCCAGAACGGGTGACCCCCGCTCGTGCGGGGAGGAGACGCCCAGGCCCAGCACGTACGGGCCCCAGAACGGGTGACCCCCGCTCGTGCGGGGAGGAGACCTGACGGAGCCGCCACGCGTCAGCGTCGGCCGGGTGACCCCCGCTCGTGCGGGGAGGAGCTGACGCCGTAGTGCTCCTGGACGTGCCGCTGCGGGTGACCCCCGCTCGTGCGGGGAGGAGGCCTCCGTGGCCGCCCCGTTGCTCGGCCAGGCCGGGTGACCCCCGCTCGTGCGGGGAGGAGGTCATGTCCTTGCGGTAGACGGCGACTCGGGCCGGGTGACCCCCGCTCGTGCGGGGAGGAGTTCCCCTGGTCCTTGGAGATCCGGATGTCGAGCGGGTGACCCCCGCTCGTGCGGGGAGGAGGCCCGCTCGTACCCGACCACGCCGAACTCCGACGGGTGACCCCCGCTCGTGCGGGGAGGAGCAGTTGTCGGCGTGCCAGGTGGAGGTGAAGCCCGGGTGACCCCCGCTCGTGCGGGGAGGAGGCCCAGATCGCCAAGCGCGCTGGCGGCCTCCGCGGGTGACCCCCGCTCGTGCGGGGAGGAGGGCAGCGACGGTGGGAACATGACGAACCGCTACGGGTGACCCCCGCTCGTGCGGGGAGGAGCCTCGGTCGGGGGCGCGGTCGGCGCCGGGGTGCGGGTGACCCCCGCTCGTGCGGGGAGGAGGCTTTCCGACCTGCAGCGCAGTACGGCCTTTGCTGTTTCTTGACCATGTTGGATGGTCGGCGAGGGGGCGGATGCTGGTGGTCTGTTGAGGTGTCAAAGGGCTGTATTCATCGTGCCACTTGTCGGTGGTTCCTCGCCGGGGTGTGGCTGACCCCCACGTGTGTGGGGAGGAGACGTACACGGCGCCGTCGCCCCGCGTGTGCGCCGGGTGACCCCCACGTGTGTGGGGAGGAGGCGCCTGCGGAGGCAACAGGGCCCACCGCATCCGGGTGACCCCCACGTGTGTGGGGAGGAGAGCGGTGAAGACCTCTTCCAGCTCGGCGGCGAAGGGTCACCCCCACGTGTGTGGGGAGGAGTCCGCGAACCGAGCCTCGCGCTCAGCCCGCAGCGGGTGACCCCCACGTGTGTGGGGAGGAGCGAGGTTGTGGACGTCGCCGCGCGACTCCTCCTGGGTGACCCCCACGTGTGTGGGGAGGAGTGCAAGTGCAACGGCAAGGGCCACGGCGTTGACGGGTGACCCCCACGTGTGTGGGGAGGAGCCGAGCCACGCGTCCACTGCGGAGCGGCCGCGCGGGTGACCCCCACGTGTGTGGGGAGGAGATGATCGAGCGGTTCGGCTGGTCAGGGTGGGCCGGGTGACCCCCACGTGTGTGGGGAGGAGCGCGCCGATCCCCCGGGCGACGGCCGCGCCTGCGGGTGACCCCCACGTGTGTGGGGAGGAGATCACCCGCCGTGACGACTCGCGGGTGCTGGGCGGGTGACCCCCACGTGTGTGGGGAGGAGACGAAGGCCCCCGGCTCCAACCAGCCGGGGGCCGGGTGACCCCCACGTGTGTGGGGAGGAGGCCTACCGCACGACCATCCTCGACAACCTCGACGGGTGACCCCCACGTGTGTGGGGAGGAGGCGGTCCCGTCCTCGTCGGCCAGCCGCAGATCCGGGTGACCCCCACGTGTGTGGGGAGGAGCCAAAGGCGCCTGCTCGGCGGTCCTGACGCCGCGGGTGACCCCCACGTGTGTGGGGAGGAGTAGCGCTCCCAGCCCTCGGCGAGCCCGGGCAGCGGGTGACCCCCACGTGTGTGGGGAGGACGCGGCGGGGGTCAGGCAGGACTGGAAGCAGGACGGGTGACCCCCACGTGTGTGGGGAGGAGACGCTCAGCGGGATCTGCAGCCACCTCAGAGTCGGGTGACCCCCACGTGTGTGGGGAGGAGGACCAGCGCCGCGCCGGCTACTGGCTCATCGACGGGTGACCCCCACGTGTGTGGGGAGGAGGGGGCACGGCCGGAAGCCGCCCCCCGCCACCCCGGGTGACCCCCACGTGTGTGGGGAGGAGTCCTGGTGCTGCTTGATCGCGGCGCACAGCTCCGGGTGACCCCCACGTGTGTGGGGAGGAGAGCGCCCGCCAGCCGGCCCCGCCGCGGCAGGCCGGGTGACCCCCACGTGTGTGGGGAGGAGCGGCGCGCTTCGCGCAGACGGGCGGCCAGGTCCGGGTGACCCCCACGTGTGTGGGGAGGAGACGAAGGCCCGGCGGATCGAGCGGCGGGTGTCCGGGTGACCCCCACGTGTGTGGGGAGGAGCAACCCCACAGGCTGACCCCACTGAGCCCCCGCGGGTGACCCCCACGTGTGTGGGGAGGAGGCGGTCGGCGTACTCCTGGACGCTGAGGACGGCGGCTGACCCCCACGTGCGTGGGGAGGAGAAGGCCGACATCATCATCGTCGACACCCCGGGCGGCTGACCCCCACGTGCGTGGGGAGGAGGACTACACCCCCGCCCGGAAGGGGATGGTGATCGGCTGACCCCCACGTGCGTGGGGAGGAGCTCCTCGACGACCAGCACAAGGCCATCGAGGGCGGGTGACCCCCACGTGCGTGGGGAGGAGTACGGCAAGAGCGACGACCCCCGGCTGATCGGCGGCTGACCCCCACGTGCGTGGGGAGGAGGTGGGTGGTGGAGGCCCGGGGCGGCCGGCGTGCGGCTGACCCCCACGTGCGTGGGGAGGAGAGCGCGAACACCCGGTCCGAGTCGGCCATGAACGGCTGACCCCCACGTGCGTGGGGAGGAGGTCGGATCGAACTCGCGCACCGGCTCGTAGTACGGCTGACCCCCACGTGCGTGGGGAGGAGGACGTCCTGGCCGGAGCCGAGGACGCGCGCACCGGGTGACCCCCACGTGCGTGGGGAGGAGTGTTCCGCGGCCTCAAGCTCCCTCTGGGCCTCCGGGTGACCCCCACGTGCGTGGGGAGGAGCGACGACGGCAACGGCGATGGAGAGACCGGAACGGGTGACCCCCACGTGCGTGGGGAGGAGGCCAACACCTCCGTCACCGCCAGCAGCCGCATCGGGTGACCCCCACGTGTGTGGGGAGGAGGACCTGCTGCGGGCAGAGATCGCGGCTGACCCCGGGTGACCCCCACGTGTGTGGGGAGGAGGCTTTCCGACCTGCAGCGCAGCACGGCCTTTGCTGTTTCTTGTCCATGTTGGATGGTCGGTGAGGGGGCGGTTGCTGGTGGTCTGTTGAGGTGTCAAAGGGCTGCATTCATCGTGTCACGTGTCGGTGGCCTCTCAGTGGGGTGTGGCTGATCTTTCCGAGGCTTGCCCTTGCGGGGAGGGGGCCCGCGCGGAGGGTGGCCGCGGCGGCCTTGACCGGCTGACCTCCACGTGTGTGGGGAGGAGTCAGCTTCGCCCGGTCCTTGGCACCGCCGTGCTGGCTGACCCCCGCTGGTGCGGGGAGGAGGAGTTGACCGCCGGTGCCGACGAGGTGTTGGACGGCTGACCCCCAGGGGCGTGGGGAGGAGGCGTGCTCCACGCCATAGGACTCCGCCCGCCGCGGGTGACCCCCACGTGCGTGGGGAGGAGGAGGCACTGTCGCGCGGTTGGACACCACTGCCCGGGTGACCCCCACGTGCGTGGGGAGGAGCCACCAACCCTGGAGCACACCGTGGACCACGCCGGGTGACCCCCACGGGCGTGGGGAGGAGTGCTCGCGGGGCAGCAGGCCGGCCGCGTAGAGCGGGTGACCCCCACGTGCGTGGGGAGGAGACCCTCTACTACGCCCACAAGCCCTCCGCCGCCGGGTGACCCCCACGTGCGTGGGGAGGAGCCCTCCCGACCGCGTGGCACCTGCCGCTGCGGCGGGTGACCCCCACGTGCGTGGGGAGGAGTTCGCCGGCAGGTTCAACGCGGCGCTGCTCCACGGGTGACCCCCACGGGCGTGGGGAGGAGGCGGGCGCGATCTGCGACACCTGCGAGTCGGACGGGTGACCCCCACGGGCGTGGGGAGGAGCGCAACCTGCCGGTGTCGACCGGGCACAGCCCCGGGTGACCCCCACGGGCGTGGGGAGGAGCCGAGGTGGCTCGCGGCCACGTCCGGGAACCGCGGGTGACCCCCACGTGCGTGGGGAGGAGGTCATCTCCCCCAACGCCGACCAGCCGAGCACCGGGTGACCCCCACGTGCGTGGGGAGGAGCCGAGGTGCTAGGGCGCCCGTACCTCGAACTACGGGTGACCCCCACGTGCGTGGGGAGGAGTGTGGCACTTTCAGGGGTAGCGCCCGGGGACGCGGGTGACCCCCACGTGCGTGGGGAGGAGGTCCAGAAATAGCGGTTGCAGTACAGCACCACCGGGTGACCCCCACGTGCGTGGGGAGGAGGACCGCCGCCGCGCCGGCTACTGGCTGGTCGACGGGTGACCCCCACGTGCGTGGGGAGGAGCGCCCACCCGATGCCCGTCCGGGCGCCGGGTGCGGGTGACCCCCACGTGCGTGGGGAGGAGTCCGCCCGGGCGGGCGCGAGCGGCCACGAGTACGGGTGACCCCCACGTGCGTGGGGAGGAGAGCCGAGACGCCCTCGGGTACGGACCGGCAAGCGGGTGACCCCCACGTGCGTGGGGAGGAGCCGGGAGTAGTCCAGCTTGAAGTCCTCCACGGCGGGTGACCCCCACGTGCGTGGGGAGGAGGATCCGGGGCTGATCGTTCATGGCGTCCGGTGGGGGTGACCCCCACGTGCGTGGGGAGGAGAACCGGATCGGTGGGCTGCCTGCCGCCGTCGACGGGTGACCCCCACGTGCGTGGGGAGGAGTCCCTACTTGAACCCGGAGATCCGCAAGTCTGCGGGTGACCCCCACGTGCGTGGGGAGGAGGGGCTCCAGGTGTCGAGGTCGTACTCGCTGGCCGGGTGACCCCCACGTGCGTGGGGAGGAGGGCCCGAAGTGCCACCGCTCGGCCTCGCGGCGCGGGTGACCCCCACGTGCGTGGGGAGGAGAGCATCCCGCCGGCCCTCCGGGAGGGAGGGTACGGGTGACCCCCACGTGCGTGGGGAGGAGCACTCGTACTCACGCAGCTGCATCACCGCCTGCGGGTGACCCCCACGTGCGTGGGGAGGAGCCTTCCGGGGCCGATGCGGGCTGGCCGGCCGGCGGGTGACCCCCACGTGCGTGGGGAGGAGTTCCCCCTGCCGTTCGTCCGCGACCACGGCCACGGGTGACCCCCACGTGCGTGGGGAGGAGCGGGGCACGAGGTGGGACCGTCCGGCGGCGCCCGGGTGACCCCCACGTGCGTGGGGAGGAGGGACCCTCGGTGACGGCCCCGTACCGCGCCGTCGGGTGACCCCCACGTGCGTGGGGAGGAGTCGCCCGCCCACTGGGCGCCGGAGATCAGGGCCGGGTGACCCCCACGTGCGTGGGGAGGAGTCGCCCGCCCACTGGGCGCCGGAGATCAGGGCCGGGTGACCCCCACGTGCGTGGGGAGGAGGTGCCGTAGAGCGGCGCGCTGGTGATGCCGGTCGGGTGACCCCCACGTGCGTGGGGAGGAGTAACTCGCCTACGCGGCAGCGCTGTCGAGGACCGGGTGACCCCCACGTGCGTGGGGAGGAGGGCCAAGGCCGAGGCGAAGGTGGCCGCCGGAACGGGTGACCCCCACGTGCGTGGGGAGGAGACCTCACAGAACTGCATTTCGAGGTTGTAGTACGGGTGACCCCCACGTGCGTGGGGAGGAGACGGCTGGCACGGGGACACCGCGCGGCGCGGACGGGTGACCCCCACGTGCGTGGGGAGGAGCGTGACGATAGTGCCGCCCGCTACCGCCCTTGCGGGTGACCCCCACGTGCGTGGGGAGGAGTCCGCTCCGGTGGCTGGGGAGGTCAGGGTCACCGGGTGACCCCCACGTGCGTGGGGAGGAGCCGGCTGCCGTTGATCGCCGCAGCACCCAGAGCGGGTGACCCCCACGTGCGTGGGGAGGAGGCCAGCAGCTCCTCGACGGTGGCGTGCCCGGCCGGGTGACCCCCACGTGCGTGGGGAGGAGCAGGCCCGGCCCCGGCGGATCAGCCGGGCGAGCGGGTGACCCCCACGTGCGTGGGGAGGAGCCGGGCTGGCCGACGGCGAGGCGGACCGGCCCCGGGTGACCCCCACGTGCGTGGGGAGGAGCACGAGACGTCGCAGCGCACGCACACGCCGCCCGGGTGACCCCCACGTGCGTGGGGAGGAGCGCTCCCCGCCCATGCCGACGAACTGACCGATCGGGTGACCCCCACGTGCGTGGGGAGGAGCCGCCGCGCGCACCGGCTGGGAGGCAGCCGGCCGGGTGACCCCCACGTGCGTGGGGAGGAGTTCGGGTTCACGTAGCCGAGGCCCTCCGTGATCGGGTGACCCCCACGTGCGTGGGGAGGAGTGCCGGAGATCGCCATCTCAGGCCGCCGAGGCCGGGTGACCCCCACGTGCGTGGGGAGGAGCCGCGCTACCTACGACGGTAGACCACGGGGGGCGGGTGACCCCCACGTGCGTGGGGAGGAGGCGCCTGCACTCGGCCGTCACCGTCGCCGCGGCGGGTGACCCCCACGTGCGTGGGGAGGAGGGGAAAGCTCCCGGATCATCACCTCGCCGATTCGGGTGACCCCCACGTGCGTGGGGAGGAGGTGTACGCGACGGCGGAGTGCCAGCCGGGCGGCGGGTGACCCCCACGTGCGTGGGGAGGAGCTGCCGTGGCGGGATGACCCGCTGCGGCGGATCGGGTGACCCCCACGTGCGTGGGGAGGAGCGCTGTACCGCGATCACGAACAGCTCTCGGTACGGGTGACCCCCACGTGCGTGGGGAGGAGCGTCTCAAGGACACCGTCAACACCCCGCCGAACGGGTGACCCCCACGTGCGTGGGGAGGAGCGCCACGGGCGGCCAGCGGACCCGTACGCGCCCGGGTGACCCCCACGTGCGTGGGGAGGAGCCGAGAAGGGCCGTGGCGGCCCCTCTGGCGGACGGGTGACCCCCACGTGCGTGGGGAGGAGGAACAGTGGATGCACGTCCACGAAGGGCGGCACGGGTGACCCCCACGTGCGTGGGGAGGAGAGGCCGCCCGCACCGGGTGGGAGGCCGCCGGCCGGGTGACCCCCACGTGCGTGGGGAGGAGCCGAGCCCTCGGCGGTGCGCGGGATGCGAGAGCGGGTGACCCCCACGTGCGTGGGGAGGAGACGGACACCACGCGATGGTTGATCACCAACTGCGGGTGACCCCCACGTGCGTGGGGAGGAGCCGCCGTTCCACGGGTTCGTGGTGGTGCCGTCCGGGTGACCCCCACGTGCGTGGGGAGGAGTTCCTTCTGGCCGACGGCGAGTACCGGCTCGCCGGGTGACCCCCACGTGCGTGGGGAGGAGGCTTTCCGACCTGCAGCGCAGCACGGCCTTTGCTGTTTCTTGACCATGTTGGATGGTCGGTGCGG
>NZ_JBHYGR010000114.1:0-31092 GCF_042738155.1 Kitasatospora sp. NPDC059088
TCCCCGCGGGGCGGGCGCCCCCCCCCCCCGGGGGCCTCCCGGGGGGGGGCGCCGGCGCCCCCCCGCCGGGCCCCCCCCCCGGCCGTTCTCCTGACGGCTCCCGACCGGCTCAGGCGCCGTCCAGCGACCTCCCAGGAAGCGGCCGTTCCTGGGACCGGCGCTCATCGGGCGGAACTGTCAGGAAACGGTCAGGCCAGTTCCAGGGCCAGGTAGAAGTCCACCCGGTCCTCCAGGCGGGAGAGGTCCCGCCCGGTCAGCTCCTCGATCCGGCCGATCCGGTAGCGCAGGGTGTTCACGTGGACGTGCAGCTGCCCGGCGCAGCGGGTCCAGGAGCCGTCCGAGCGCAGGAAGGCCTCCAGGGTGCGGACCAGGTCCGCCTGGTGCTCGATGTCGTACGCGATCACCTTGTCCAGCAGCCGGCTGCGGAAGGCCCGGCGGACCTCGTCCGGGACGGCGGCCAGCAGCAGCACGTGCGAGGCCAGCTCCTCGGGACCCGCGACGCAGACCCGGCCGACCCGGGCGGCGGCGATCCGGCGGGCGTGCCGGGCCTCCTCCAGGGCACCGCGCAGGCCGCCGGCCTCGGAGGCGGGGGCGGAGACGCCGAGGGTGATCCGGCCCTCCGAGCCCAGCCCGGCCTCCAGCGGGGCGAGCAGCTCGCGCAGGGTGTCGGCGGGCACCGGGGAGTCCAGCGCGGGCAGCACCACCACGGCGCCGTTGCCCGCCCCGGCGACCAGGGCGCGGTCGCTGGTGCCGCCGAGCGCCTCCTCCAGCACGGCCCGCACGGTGCCCTCGGGCAGGCCGGTGCCCTCGGCGCTGAGCACCAGCCAGGAGGCCTCCTGGACGGGGGACTTGGGCTCGTGGCTCTCGTAGCGGGCGGCCATCGCCGAGGAGGCGTACAGGGTGCGGCTGATCTCGGCCGGGTCGGCGTCGCGGCGCAGCAGGGCGAGCAGTTCGTCGGCCAGCCGGCGGCGCAGCCGGCGGCCCTCGTCCCGGCGGTGGCGCTCGGCGGCGACCAGCCGGGCCAGGTTCTCGGCGAGCTGCTGGCGCTTGGTGGTCCACTCGGTGACGTCGCCGGCCACCGCGAGCACCCAGTCGACGAGCGGCGCCTCGTGCTCGGCGGAGGCCGCGGCGGGCAGCAGCGAGTAGGCGCCGCCGGCCAGTCGGGCCCGGTGCGGGGGGCGGCGGCGCTGGCGCTGGGCGGCGAGGTGGGCGCGGACCAGCTGGTCGCGGTCCTCGGCGGTGAGCCGGTCGGCCGGGCCGGCGATCACCGCGCCGGTCGGGGTGAGCACCCAGCAGTCCAGGTCGAGGTCGCCGCCGAGCAGGTCCAGCACGGCGTCCAGTCCACCGCCGCCGGCCGCCGAGACCAGCAGCCGGTGCCGGTCGACCAGGGCGGCGAGGTCGGCCGCGCGGTCGGCGGAGACCTGACGGCCGATGAACTCGGTGACGGTGCCGAAGGCGATGTCGTCGGGCACGGCCAGCAGCGGCATCCGGTGCCGGCGACAGGCCTCGACCAGGTCCTCGGGCACCGGGCCGACCTCGGCCTCGCCGGCCGCCAGGGCGACCGCGCCGCCGGCCGCGATGGTCCGCACGAAGCGCTCGGAGTCGGCGGGGCCGCCGCGCCAGAGCATCCCGGTGAGCACCAGCTCGCCGCCGTGCAGGTAACGGCCGGGGTCGTGCAGGTCCGTGGTCATCACGCCGCTGACCTGCCGGTCCAGCTCCTCCTCCGCCGCGAGCAGGCGCAGTCGGGGGGCGCCGGGGGCGAGCAGGTCACGGACACGCATCCGCGGACTCCTATCGGGGGCAGGAACAGGGTGGCAGGGCGGGGTGGAAGCGGGGGTCGGAGCAGAGTGGAAACGGTGGTGGAGGCGGGGGTGGAAGCGGGGATCGGGGGCCTGGACGGGGGGTGGGGGCTGCCGGGTACGCCGTCCGGGGGTGACAGTGTGCCCGAACATCCGTGCTCGGCGTTACGTACCAGCGGGCCGCCGGGTCACGGGCCCGTAGCCCGCGAATCACGGCCGGATTACGGTCGTAGGTAGCACTCGGCGAACACCTGGGCTGCGGATTCTCCTGCTTAGAGGAACGTACAGGATGCCGGGCGGGCTCACAGCCGGGGCTTCATGCCATCGGTGACTGCCAGTGGGCCGCGTCACAGGAGTTCACTGGGCGACACGCCGCCGGACACCCGGTCGGCGAAGACCTGAGGAGAAACCCGCATGGAGTTCCTTCGGCCCGCCACCTGGGACGAGGCTCTCGCGGCGAAGGCTGAGTACCCGACCGCGCTGCCCATCGCGGGCGGCACGGACGTCATGGTCGAGCTGAACTTCGACGTGCACCGGCCATCCGCGATTCTCGACCTGAACCGCGTCACCGAGCTCACCGAATGGACGAACGACGGCAGCGTCGTCCGACTCGGCGCCTCCGTCCCGTACGCCCGGATCATCTCGGAGCTGTCCGGGCCGCTGCCCGGGCTCGCCCTCGCGGCCCACACCGTCGGCTCGCCGCAGATCCGCAACCGCGGCGGCGTCGGCGGCAACCTCGGCGGCGCCTCCCCGGCCGGTGACGCGCACCCCGCGCTGCTGGCGGCCGGGCGGGACGTCTTCGTCGAGGCGGCCTCGGTGCGCGGCACCCGGCTGATCCCGATCGACGAGTTCTACGTCGGCGTGAAGCGCAACAGCCTGGAGGCCGACGAGCTGATCCGGGCCGTGCACATCCCGGTCGCGGACGGCCCCCAGCAGTTCTCGAAGATCGGCACCCGCAACGCGATGGTGATCGCGGTCTGCGCCTTCGGCTTCGCCCTTCACCCGAAGAACGGCACCGTCGGCACCGGTATCGGTTCGGCTGCCCCCACGCCGCGCCGCGCCGTCGAGGCCGAGGAGTACCTGCGGGACGTGCTCGCCGAGCGCGGGCTCTGGGAGTCCGGGGAGCTGCTGGGCACCGAGGTGATCCAGCGCTTCGGCGAGCTGGTCAAGGCCGCCGCCTCCCCCATCGACGACGTCCGCGGCACCGCCGACTACCGGCGGCACGCGCTGGCCGTGATGGCCCGCCGCACCCTCACCTGGTGTTGGAACGACTACAGCAAGCAGATCAGGAGCGCGGCATGAAGGTCACGTTCACCGCCAACGGCAAGCCGGTCGAGGCCGACGACGTGTGGGAGGGCGAGAGCCTGCTCTACGTGCTGCGCGAGCGCGTCGGCCTGCCCGGCTCGAAGAACGCCTGCGAGCAGGGCGAGTGCGGCTCCTGCACCGTCTACCTGGACGGCGTGCCGGTCTGCTCCTGCCTGGTCGCCGCCGGCCAGGTGCAGGACCGCGAGGTGCGCACGGTCGAGGGCCTGGCCGAGGAGAACGGCGAGCTGGGCCTCGTCCAGCAGGCGTTCGTCGACGCCGGGGCCGTCCAGTGCGGCTTCTGCACCCCGGGGCTGCTGGTGCAGACCGACGCCCTGCTGGAGCAGGACGCCCAGCCGAGCGACAACGACATCCGCGAGGCGCTGTCCGGCAACCTGTGCCGCTGCACCGGCTACGAGAAGATCATGGACGCGGTGCGGCTCGCCTCCGCCCGCAAGTGCTCGGGCAAGGGGGCTTCGGCATGACCACGCGGACCATCCAGGGCCAGAAGAACCTGCAGAACATCAACCAGGCCTCGAAGGACGGCATCGGCGGCTCGCCGCTGCGCCCGGACGGCAACCTGAAGGTCAAGGGCGAGTTCGCCTACTCCTCGGACATGTGGCACGAGGACATGCTCTGGGGCATGGCGCTGCGCTCGCCGCACCCCCGGGCCAACATCCTCTCGGTGGACATCTCCGAGGCGCTCAAGGTGCCCGGCGTCCACGCGGTGCTCACCCACGAGGACATCCCCGGCGCCAAGTACTACGGCCTGGAGATCCAGGACCAGCCGGCCCTGGCCATCGACAAGATCCGCTACCACGGCGAGGCGATCGCCCTGGTCGCCGCCGACCACCCGGAGACCGCCCGGCGCGCGGTGAAGAAGATCAAGGTCGAGTACGAGGTGCTCACCCCGATCGTCACCGAGGAGCAGTGCCTGGACCCGCAGACCCACGGGTACGTGCACGAGCCGCACGAGTACAAGTCCCACGCGTACGGCAACATCTGCCACGAGCAGCGGCTGGTCTCCGGCCTCGGCGTGACCGACGAGGTGCGGGCGCTGGCGGACGTCATCGTCAGCGGCGACTACGAGGTCGGCATGCAGGACCAGGCCTTCCTCGGCCCCGAGTCCGGCCTGGCCGTGCCCGCCGAGGACGGCGGCATCGACCTCTACATCGCCACCCAGTGGCTGCACGTGGACCGCGAGCAGATGGCCCCGGTGCTGGACCTGCCCGAGGAGAAGGTCCGGCTCACCCTGGCCGGCGTCGGCGGCGCCTTCGGCGGCCGCGAGGACATCTCGATGCAGATCCACGCCTGCCTGCTGGCCCTGCACACCGGCAAGCCGGTCAAGATCGTGTACTCCCGGGACGAGTCCTTCTACGGCCACGTCCACCGCCACCCGGCGCGGATGCACTACGAGCACGGCGCCACCCGCGACGGCAAGCTGGTCTTCGCCGACTGCCGGATCGTGCTGGACGGCGGCGCCTACGCCTCCGCCTCCCCCGCCGTCGTCGGCAACGCGGCCTCGCTCGGACACGGCCCGTACGTGATCCCGAACGTGAAGATGCACGCCATCGCGCTCTACAGCAACAACCCGTCCTGCGGGGCGATGCGCGGCTTCGGGGCCGTCCAGGCGGCCTTCGGCTACGAGACCCAGATGGACAAGCTGGCCGTCGAACTCGGTATGGACCCGGTCGAGTTGCGGCAGCTGAACGCCATGTCGGAGGGCGACTTCATGCCCACCGGCCAGCAGATCGACTCCCCCGCCCCGGTGGCCGAACTGCTGCGGCGGGCCAAGGAGATGCCGCTGCCGCCGCCGCTGGACACCGAGCACCTCGACGTGCGCTCGCTGCCCGGAGCACTCTCCAACACCTCGCACGGCGAGGGCATCGTGCGCGGGGTCGGCTACTCGGTCGGCATCAAGAACGTCGGCTTCTCCGAGGGCTTCGACGACTACTCCACCGCCCGGGTGCGCCTGGAGGTGATCGGCGGCGAGCCGGTCGCCATGGTGCACACCGCGATGGCGGAGGTCGGCCAGGGCGGCGTCACCGTGCACGCCCAGATCGCCCGCACCGAGCTGGGCGTCGAGCAGGTCACCATCCACCCGGCCAACACCGAAGTGGGATCGGCCGGTTCGACCTCCGCCTCGCGCCAGACGTACATGACCGGCGGCGCCGTGAAGATCGCCGCCGAGGCCGTCCGGCGGGAGCTGATCGAGAAGGGCCGGCGCCGCTACGGCTGGACCCACAAGGACATCACGCTGACCGGCGGCAAGGTCGTCTCGGAGAGCGCCGGCGTGCTGGTGCCCATGGTGGACCTGCTCGGCGACGAGGCCATCGACCTCACCCGCGAGCACCACCACCGGCCGACCCAGGCCTTCGACAAGGAGACCGGCCAGGGCTTCGGCCACGTCCAGTACACCTTCTGCGCCAACCGCGCCGTGGTGGACGTGGACGTCGAACTCGGCCTGGTCAAGGTGGTCGAGCTGACCGCCGTCCAGGACGTCGGCAAGGCGCTCAACCCGCTCTCCGTGGTCGGCCAGATCCAGGGCGGCTGCACCCAGGCCCTCGGCCTGGCCGTGATGGAGGAGATCATCGTCCGGGACGGGAAGGTGCGCAACGCCTCCTTCACCGACTACCTGATCCCCACCATCCTGGACACCCCGCCGATCCCGGTGGACGTCCTCGAACTGCCCGACCCGCACGCCCCGTACGGGCTGCGCGGCGTCGGCGAGGCGCCGACCGTGTCGGCGACCCCCTCGATCGTGGCGGCGATCCGCAACGCGACCGGACTCGCGCTCAACCGGATCCCGGTCCGGCCGGAACACCTGACCACCGAACAGCCCGGCTGACAGCGGGAGTTCGACCAGCTCGGTTCGACCGGTGAGGTTCGACCGGTGAGGTTCGACCGGTGAGGCCTACCACGGCCGTACTTCCCGGGGCGGCGACACGTCTTCCCCGCCGCCCCGGGACCCCCACATCCGCTGCCCTGCCCACGCCGGGGTTCCGCAGTGGTGCGCACCACCCGCACCTGCACCACCACGCACCACCCTCACGCACCACCCCATCCGCACCGCTGGCACTCCCCGACGAGTGCCTCCAGTGAGTCGATACCGTCCCCCTGTGCCAACTTCGTTGACTGGCAGTCAGGTCGGCTCGCCCACCCCAACCCCCTTTGACACTTGGGAGTGGACATGACCAGGATCCCCACGGAGCCCGGCACCACTGAAGCAGACAGACCCGCCGAGGACGAGACCCACCCCTCGCCCTCGACAGCAGAGCCCAAGGGCGCGCTCGACGCGTACTTCAAGATCTCGGCCCGCGGCTCGACCCTCGCCAACGAACTACGCGGTGGCCTCACCACGTTCATGGCGATGGCGTACATCATCCTGCTCAACCCGCTGATCCTCAGTGGCGCGGACGTCACCGGCGCCAAGCTCGACCACGCCGCGCTGACCACCGCCACCGCCCTCGCGGCCGCCGTCACCACCATCCTGATGGGCGTGGTCGGCAACGTGCCGCTCGCCCTGGCGGCCGGCCTCTCCGTCTCCGGCGCGGTCTCCGCACTCGTCGTACCGCACACCACCTGGCCCCAGGCCATGGGCCTGTGCGTGATCTACGGCCTGCTGATCGTGCTGCTGGTGGTCTCCGGACTGCGCGAGAAGATCATGAACGGCATCCCCCTGCCGCTCAAGCACGCGATCACCATCGGCATCGGGCTGTTCGTCACCATCATCGGGCTCTACAAGGCCGGCTTCGTGCACACCGGCGGCCCCACCCCGCTGTCGCTCGGCCCCTTCGGCGAGCTCTCCGGCTGGCCCGTCCTGATCTTCTGCCTCACCGTGCTCACGATCTTCGTGCTGATGGCGCGCGGCGTGCGCGGCGCGATCCTGATCGGCATCGCCGGCGGCACCGTGGTCGCCGTCGTCGTCAACAAGCTCGCCGACCTCCCCGCCAAGGCCTGGGGCAACTCCGCCCCGGTGTGGCCCGGAAGCCCCGTCGCCGCCCCCGACTTCAGCCTCTTCGGCCACGTCGACCTGTTCGGCGCCTTCGGCGGCAAGGGCCTCGGCGCGATCAGCGCCTCGGTGGCCGTGTTCACCCTCGTGCTGGCCGGCTTCTTCGACGCGATGGCCACCATCATCGGCGTCGGCACCGAGGCCGGGCTCGCCGACAAGCAGGGCCGGATGCCCGGCCTGTCCAAGGCCCTGTTCATCGACGGCGCCGGCGGCGCGGTCGGCGGCCTGGCCGGCGCCTCCGGACAGACCGTCTTCGTCGAGTCCGCCACCGGCGTCGGCGACGGCGCCCGCACCGGCCTCGCCTCCACCGTCACCGGCGGCCTGTTCGCCCTGATGCTGTTCTTCTCGCCGCTGGCCGGCATCGTCCCGGTCGAGGTCGCCTCCGCCGCCCTCGTGGTGATCGGCTCGATGATGATGAGCCAGGCCCGGCACATCGACTGGTCCGACCGCGAGGTCGCCATCCCGGCCTTCCTCACCTGCGTGCTGATGCCGTTCACCTACAGCATCACCGCGGGCGTCGCCGCCGGCGTCATCTCCTACTCGGTGATCAAGGCCGGCCAGGGCAAGTGGCGCGAGCCCGGCCTGCTGATGTGGATCCTCACCGCGGTGTTCGTCGTGTACTTCGCGCTCAGCCCCGTCAAGTCCTGGCTGGGCGTGCACTGAGTGCCCTTCTGATCATCACCGCCGCCGTACGGGATCGTTTCCCGTACGGCGGCGTCTCCCGCTACTGTCGAAACGTGTAAGGAGCATCCGACATGCAGGACATCGCCGAGCAGTTGCAGGCCTGGCACGCGTCCGGGCGCTCCTTCGCCGTGGCCACCGTCGTCGGCGTCTCCGGCAGCGCCCCGCGCGACCCCGGGGCGGCCCTGGCCGTCGACGCCGCCGGGGAGGCCGTCGGCAGCGTCTCCGGCGGCTGCGTCGAAGGCGCCGTCTACGAGCTCTGCCAGGCCGCGATCGAATCCGGCGAACCCGTCCTGGAACGCTTCGGCTACAGCGACGAGGACGCCTTCGCCGTCGGCCTGACCTGCGGCGGGATCCTGGACGTGTTCGTCCAGCCGATCGTGCCCGGCACCGACCCGGGCCTGGACACCGGCCTGCGCCACATCGCCGACGGCACGCCCGTCGCCCTCGCCCGGGTGATCGACGGCCCGGCCGGACTCGTCGGCGCCACCCTCGCCGTCACCGCCGACGCACAGCACGGCGCGCTCAGCGTCGGACCGTCCACCGTCGGCGCCCTCGAACGCGCCCTCGTCGCCGAGGCCCGGGCCATGCTCGACGCCGGACGCACCGGACGGATCGTGCTCGGCCTCGACGGCCGGCCCTGCGACGAACAGGAACAGGGGACGGTCACCTGCTTCGTCGAGTCCTACGTGCCCGCGCCCCGGATGCTCGTCTTCGGCGCGATCGACTTCGCCGCCGCCGTCGTACGGATCGGCAAGTTCCTCGGCTACCACGTCACCGTCTGCGACGCCCGGCCCGTCTTCGCCACCACCCGGCGCTTCCCCGAGGCCGACGAGGTCGTCGTCGACTGGCCGCACCGCTACCTGGACTCCCAGCTCGGCCGGATCGACGGCCGCACCGTGCTCTGCGTGCTCACCCACGACGCCAAGTTCGACGTCCCGCTGCTCGAACGCGCCCTGCGCCTCCCGGTCGGCTACGTCGGCGCCATGGGCTCCCGGCGCACCCACCGCGACCGGCAGGCCAAGCTCCGCGACGCCGGCCTCACCGACGCCGAACTCGCCCGGCTGCGCTCCCCCATCGGCCTCGACCTCGGCGCCCGCACCCCCGAGGAGACCGCCGTCTCGGTCGCCGCCGAGATCATCGCCCACCGCCGCGGCGGCAGCTGCCTGCCGCTGAGCGCCGGCAACGGACCGATCCACCACGACACCGCCGCCCCGCTGCCGGCCGAGGATCCCGTCGAGCGGCGCTCGCCGCACGCGGCGTGACGCCCTCCCGCGTCCGGCCACTCGCTGCGACCGTCCGGGTGACGTTGCGGACGGTAGTCGGCAGCGGGAGGCTGGAGGTGCGGACTCACCCCGAGCCCGGGGAAGGAGCGGGGACCATGCGCGCCCTGCTGGATGTCACCCTCGACACCGCTGCCTCCAACAAGCTCATCGCCGACGGCTCGATGGGCGCCGAACTGGAACGCGTCCTCGGCGAACTCAAGCCCGAGGCCTCGTACTTCTTCGCCAGCGGCGACGGCCGCCGCGGCATGCTGCTCGTCGTGGACGTACCGGACGAGGCCTCCGTCGTCGCGATCTGCGAGCCGTTCTGGCTGCGACTCGAAGCGAACGTGGACGTCCGCATCTGCATGAACGCCGACGACCTGCGCGAGGGGCTGCGGCGGCTCACCCCGGCCTGAACCCGGCTACCCGATCCGGTACGGCGGCTCGGCTCAGTCGGCCAGCGCCAGCTTGAGGCCGAAGCCCACCACCACCGCACCGGTCACCCGGTCCATCACCCGCCGGGCGGCCGGGCGGCGCAGCCAGCCCCGCAGTACCCGGGCGAAGCCGACCAGGACCGTCGACCACAGCACGCCCTCCACCACGTGCACGCCGGTCAGCGCCACCCCGGCGGCGAAGTGCGGGGCCCCGGAGGGGATGAACTGCGGCAGCACCGCCACGTAGAACACCCCGACCTTGGGATTCAGCAGATTGGTCAGCGTCCCGCGCCGCCAGCCGTGGACGAACCCGCCCTCGGCCGACTCCTCCTCGGCCTCGGCCTGCGCCCCGCGCTCGCGCAGCATCCCGACGCCCATCCACACCAGGTAGGCGGCACCGGCCCAGCGCAGCACCTCGTACGCCACCTGCGAGGCGGTGAGCAGCGCCGTCACGCCCGCCGAGGTCAGCGTCCCCCAGATCAGCGTCCCGGTCTGGATCCCCAGCACCACCCCCCACGCCTGCCGCCGCCGCCCCAGCGCGGACGTCCGCAGGATCAACGCGGTGTCGAGCCCGGGGGTGAGGGTGAGCAGCCCCACGACGAGGGCGAAGGACCACAGGGCCGTTGTCATCTCCATGGGCCGCGATGCTCTCACAACCCCGGAGACACCCTCAGTCCGCCGTCCCCGGCGGGACGACCCACTCGGTGGGCTGGCCGGTGACGGCGGCGATCATGTCGTAGTCGCCGTCGTAGTGGAGGACGGTCGCGCCATGACGCTCAGCCGTGGCGGCGATGATGAGATCTGCCACGGACAGCGCGCGCCAGTTGCCGGCGGTTGTCAGCAGGGCTTGCACCTCGATGGCCCGGTCCCACACCTCGTCGGGTGTGGAGAACCAGCCGAAGCCACGCAGGCCGTCCCGGATTCGGTCGGCATCCGCCTTGGACCGGGCGCTGTACAGGATCTCCAGCTCGACCGCACCGCAGATCGCGAGGCGCCCTTGATTGAACAACCTGTCGATGACATCCCCGATCGCGGGCTTGGGGTAGCGAGCGAAAGCGGACTTGTCGATGAGGAAGTGCTCACTCACTCTTGTCCACCGGACCAGTCAGGTCGGGCAGCCCGCCGTCGGCAAGCCACGCAAGAAACTCCTTGCCCTTGCGACGCTTTACCGCGTCCTCAAGGGCGGCATTGACGGTGGCGACCTTGGTCGTGGTGCCGAAGATCTCGGCGGCCTCGGCCAGGAGTTCGTCGTTGACGTCTATCACGGTGCGAGCCATGAGTCGCCTCCAAAGGAATACAGACCTGCGATACCACAATCGATGATAGTTGATATCGCAGGCCCGTTGGGGCCGATCAGGTGACGTTCGCCCGATCAGGTGATGTTGAGGCGGGCGGCGAGGCGCAGGAGGCCGGGGCTGAGGCGGGAGAGGAGGCGGGCGGCCTTGGCCTCGGGGGTGACCGGGACGACCGGCTTGCCGGTGCGGACGGCGCTGACGATGGCGCCGGCGACCTTCTCGGGCGGGAAGCCGCGGCGGGCGTAGAGCCTGGCGGCGCGGGCCTGCTTGGCGGACTGCTCGTCGGCGGTGGTCGCCGAGAAGGTGGAGGTGCGGGTGATGTTGGTGTTGACGATGCCCGGGCAGATGGTCGAGACGCCGATGCCGTGGCCGACGAACTCGGCGCGCAGGCAGTCGGAGAGCATGAAGACGGCGGCCTTGCTGGTCGCGTAGGCGGTGAGCGCCTTGGCGGGCAGGTAGGCGGCGGCCGAGGAGACGTTGACGATGTGGCCGCCCTGGCCCCGGTCGGCCATCAGGGTGCCGAAGGCGCGGCAGCCGTGGATGACGCCCCAGAGGTTGACGTCCAGGACGCGCTGCCACTCCTTCTCGGTCGTCTGCAGGAACGTCCCGGAGTGGCCGATGCCGGCGTTGTTGACCATCACGTCGGGCACGCCGTGCTCGGCGGCGACGCGCTGCGCGAAGGCGTCCATCGCGGCGCCGTCGGAGACGTCCACCTGGTAGGCGTGCGCCTGCGGGCCGACCAGGGCGGCGAGTTCGGCGGTGCGCTCGGCGGCCGCGAGGTCGAGGTCGCAGACCACCACCCGGGCGCCGTCCTCGGCGAAGGCCAGCGCGGTGGCCCGGCCGATGCCGCTGCCGCCACCGGTGACCACCACCAACCGGCCGTCACCGTAGGACTCTTGGGCCCCGTCCGCCTTCCCGGTGTCGATCCGGGCGGTGAACTCGCGGACCATGCCGGCCACGGCGGCTCCCTTCTCCAGCAGCGCCGACCAGTGGCCGGCGTGCAGCGTGCGGCGGGTCAGCTGGGGCACCCAGCGTTCCAGTCCCTCGGAGAGGTAGGTGCCGACGTAGCGGTCCCGGGTGAGGGTGACCAGCTGGACCGGCACCTCGGTCGGCCGCTCCCGCGGACTCCCCAGCGTGGGGCGGAAGTTGGCCCGGTAAAGCTCGATGCCGCGGACCGCGTCGCGGCGCAGGGTGCGCTGCGGGTGGTCGGCCCGCGGGGTGACGTGCTCCAGGTCGCGCAGCACCCGCGGCCAGGCCCGGGCGAGGCCGAGGCGCCAGACGGCCGGGGCCAGGAAGGGCAGGTGGAAGGCGGTGATGTACCAGGAGTGCGCGCCCTGGTGCAGCAGTTGGCGCAGGTGGCGCGGGGTGGGGCGGCGCATCCGGTGGCGCAGCCAGAAGCCCATGTGGTCCAGGCTGGGGCCGGACAGGGTGGTGTAGGAGGCGATCCGGCGCTCGGCGCCGGGGGTGGTGACGGCCTCCCAGGACTGGATCGAGCCCCAGTCGTGGGCGACCAGGTGGACCGGGCGGTCCGGGCTGACGGCGTCGGCGACGGCGAACAGGTCGTCGGCGAGCTGCTCCAGGCGGTAGCCGTCTCGGTGCGCCGGGGCGCCCGACTCGCCCGCGCCGCGCACGTCGTAGCGGACCACGTGGTGGTCGCGGGCCAGGTCGGCGGCGATGTCGTCCCAGACGGTGTGGGTGTCCGGGTAGCCGTGCACCAGGAGGACGGTGGGGGCCTCGGGGTCGCCCTGCTCGAAGACGGCGAGCGGGATGCCGCCGGAGTGGACGGTCCGGCGGCGGGTGGGGGTCGTCATCGGGTGGCCTCCTGGGCGGTCGGCTCGACGGTGGCACTACTGGCAGCGAGGGTGGTTGACTCGGCATCGGCGGCGGTCCAGCGGCGGACGTGCGGGAGGTCGTCGTCCAGCCAGTAGGCGTCGTCCTCGGTGACCACCAGCAGTTCCTCGAACTTGATGCCCACACCGCGGAAGCCGATGTGCGGCTCGACCGCCCACAGCCCCGGGGTGGGCGCGTGCCGGGACGACCGCCCGTCCGCCCACAGCGGCGAACGGCCGTGCAGGCGCTCGGAGATGAGCTCGCGGCCGAGGGTCTGCAGGGTGCGCACGCCGAAGCCGAAGACATTCACCCCGGCCGGGCCACGTGCCGTGGTGCGGGTGACCTGGTGGCCGATCACCCGGCCCGGGTAGACCTGGTGCCGGTTGTCGTAGCCGTGCGCGGCGATCTGCGCGTCCACCGCCGCGTACACCTCGTCGAGCGGTTTGCGGGCGCGCACCTCGGTGAGGATCAGCTCGCGGTAGACCTGGAGGTCGGCGGCCAGCCGGTCCCAGACCCGGTTCTCGCCGACCTTGCCGCCGTAGCCGATGTCGGCGGTGTAGCCGTCCACGACGGGCGCGCAGTCCAGCACGTACGGCATGCCCTCCTCCAGGCGGCGGCCGCCGGCGAAGAACTGCAGCGGGGTGTGGAAGTGCCGGAACGCCGTGCGGTCGCCGAACCAGGCGAACGGGACGTGGAAGAAGTCCTGCACCCCGGCGGCGACCAGGCGGCGGCGCAGCTCGGCGGTGGTCTGGCGCTCGGTGACCCCGGGTTCGATCCAGGCGGCGACCTGTTCGGCGCAGTGGTACGCCAGTTGCTGGGTCTCGCGGAAGCGGGCGAGGTCGCGCTCGGAGTAGGAGAACGTCGGCATCGCATGCGCCGTCGGGGGCATCGGGGGCTCCTTCTAGACGTCGAGGTCGGCGTCGAGGTCGAGGTCGAGCACGAGGGTCTCACCCTCGGCGGCGCGGGAGACGCAGGGCAGCAGGGCGCCGGCGGCGCGCTGTTCGGGGGTGAGGCGGCGGTCCCGGTGCTCGGGCGTACCGGCCACCAGGCGGACCTCGCAGGTGCCGCAGAAGCCCTGGTGGCAGGAGTACGGGAGGTCGGGGCGGGCCTCGCGCAGCACGTCCAGGGCGGAGCGGTCGGCGGGGACGTCCAGGATCGGCCCGTCGGCGCCGAGCCGGACGGCGAAGGGCCGGCCGTCGGTGACCGGGGCGGCGCCGAAGCGCTCGAAGTGCAGGGCGGTGGAGGTGGATTCGTCCAGAGCCGCTTGGACGGCGGCGAGCATCGGGGCCGGGCCGCAGCAGTAGACGGCCGCGCCGTGCGGGGCGTGGGCGAGGAGTTCGGCGCCGGTGGGGACGCCGCCGTGCTCGTCGTCCGTGCGCAGCACGACCCGGCGCGGATCGAGGGCGCGCAGCTCGTCGCCGTACGGGAGGGTGTCGGCACTGCGGCCGACGTGCACCAACGTCCAGTCCAGGCCGTGCCGTTGGGCCTCGCGGGCCATCGGGAGGAGCGGGGTGACACCGATGCCGCCGGCGAGCAGCAGGACGGCGGGCTCGGCACAGAAGGCGAAGCCGTTGCGCGGGCGGCGGGCGGCGAGGCGGGCGCCGGGGTGCAGGGCGTCGTGGACCTCGACGGACCCTCCGCCGCCCCCGGGCAGCCGCCGGACGGCGATCCGGTAGTGCCGGCGGTCGGCGGGGTCGCCGCTGAGCGAGTAGTGGCGCTCACGGCCGGAGGGCAGGGCCAGCCGCAGGTGGGCGCCGGGCTGCCAGGACGGCAGTTGCCCGCCGGAGGGGTCGGCGAGCGTCAACTCGATCACTTCGGAGGCGAGTTGACGGCGCTCGGCGACGACCAGCCGGAGCAGCGGGGTGGGGCGGCTGAGCGGGCGGCGGGGGTTGCGGCGCAGCAGCGGGCCGCCGAGCGCCGGGGAGTAGCGGTCACCGAAGGCGGTGAGCCAGCGCATGAAGCCGTCGGCGCGGGGGCGGCCGTAGAGGTCGGGGGGCGGGGTGAGCAGGTCCATCCGGGCGGGTCCTTGGCGGGGAGAGAGGAAGGGCGGCGGGGGCGGGCGGGCGGCGGGCGGCGGGCGGCAGCTGACGGCCGACGGCTGACACCTGACAGATTTCAGATTTCAGATTTCAGCGAACAGATAACGTTCGCTGTTCGTTGAAACCTGTCAGTTGTCAGCCGTCAGCTGCTCCCCGTCAGCCCCGCCCGGCCGCCGCCCGGGCGGCCGGGGAGGTGGCGAGGTAACCCAGCGCCTGGCTGGAGGAGCCCTCCTGGGTCGGGTGGTAGCCCGGCCGGAGGTAGCGCAGCCCGGAGCGGAGGGAGCGGACCGGATCCGGCAGCAGCCCGCGCCTGGCGATCCGGCTCGCCTCCCGCCAGGTGGGCCTGAGCCGCCCCTCCAGGGTCGGGTCGGCGGCGAGCAGGAAGCGGGCGCCGCGCACCCAGAGGTGCACCAGCAGCGGCCCGGAGATCGCCATGCCGCGGACCCGCCGCAGGTAGCCCGGGTCCAGGTGGACCATCAGGTCGAAGGCGACGCTGCGGTGCTCGACCTCCTCGGCGCCGTGCCAGCGCAGCAGGTCCAGCATCGTCGGGTCGGCCTTGGCCCGGTCCAGGCCCGGGGAGTTGAGCGCCCAGTTGCCGAGGAAGGCGGTGAAGTGCTCGATCGCCGCGACGAAGGCGACCCGTTCGATGACGTTCTCCCGCCGCTGCGCCGGCGTCAGGCCCGGCTTGTCGCCGAGGACGCGCTGGAACAGCCAGGAGATCTGCCGGACGTACGGGCGCGGGTCGAGGCCCTGGCCGAGCAGGTGGTCGAGCACCTCCTGGTGGGCCTCGGCGTGGATGGCCTCCTGCCCGATGAAGCCGAGCACCTCCTCGCGCAGCTGCTCGTCCCGGATCAGCGGCAGCGCTTCCTTGAACACCTTGACGAACCAGCGCTCGCCCTCGGGCAGCAGCAGGTGCAGCACGTTGATCACGTGGGTGGCCATCGGCTCGTCCGGGATCCAGTGCAGCGGCAGCCGGGCCCAGTCGAAGCGGACGTCCCGGGGTTCCAGGACGAGGCTCTCGTGCACCCGCGCAGCGGGGGCGGCGACGGCGGGGACGGGGGTGGGGCGGGGCATGGCAGGCCCTCCTGACCTGGGGGCGGCGGCTCGACTCTCGGAAACGTACTCGCCGGTAGCGGTGGGGACAAGGGGTTCGGCACCTCTTATCGACATCGAGTCTAATAAGTGATGTGCACCGCGGGGCACCCCCGGAAACCCACCCCCGGAAACCCTCCCGCGGCAACCCTCCCGCGGAAAGCGCGCGGGCCCCGCCGGACGACGCGTCCGACGGGGCCCCACGAGCGAGCGGTGCTCAGACCGCCATCGCCAGTATCAGCGGCGCCGCCCGGGCGGCCAGCAGTTCGGCGGCGGCCCTGAGCTTGTGGATGTTGTCCACGGGCATCGAGGTGGCCAGGCAGCCGACCGTGCTGCCCGCCGTGATCGGCACCGCCGCGCAGACGGTGCCGAGCGCGTACTCCTGGATGTCCAGCACCGGCACCGTCGCGGGCTGGCGCTCCAGCCGGTGCATCAGCTGGTCGGCATCGGTGACGGTGCGGGAGGTCAGCCGGGCGACCGGGTGCCGGGAGAGGTGGTCCCGCCGGCCGTCCGCGTCGAGCTGGCTGAGCAGGCACTTGCCGATCGCGCTGGCGTGCGCGGTGGCACGGAAATCCACCCACTCCTGGACGGCGGGCGCGTAGTCGGCGGCGGCGACCGCCTCGACCGACAACTCCCCGTCGTGGTAACGGGTGAAGTAGACCGCGGCGCCCAACTCGTCCCGGAGTTCGGCGAGTTTGCGGTTCAGCCGGGCCTTGACGAGCTGTTCCCGGTTGTGCTGCCCGAGCAGGGCGAAGGTGCCGCCGAGCACCCAACCGCCGTCCTGGCACTGGAGGTAGCCCTCGATCTCCAGGATCTCGGCGAGCCGGCGGACGGTCGGCAGGCCCAGCGAGGTCTCCCGCGCGAGCCCGACCAGGGTGGCGCCGTCGGGGTGCCGGTCGACGGCCTCCAGCAGTCTGAGAAGGGGCCCCGCGCACACGCACGAACGGAACCCGCACCCGACACCTCCCCTGCCGCAGCGCCCCCGCGAAGCCCGACGGGCCCCTCCCCCACTGCCCGGGGGGAGGGGCCCGTCGTGGAGCCGCCGGGGTGCGGGCCCCGGCGGTCCTGAGGGTGCGAAAGGTCGGTGCGAAAGGTCGGTGCGAAAGGTCGGTGCGGAGTGTGCGAGGAGGGTCGGCCCGCGGAGGGTCAGCCCTCGTCGCCCGCGCGGAGCTTGGCGACGGCGGCCTCCAGGCGGGCGCCGTACTCCTCGTCGGCGGCGTGGAAGTGGGCGAGGTTCTTCTCCACCACGTCGTCCCGGCTGACCTGCGACAGGAAGCCGGCGATGTTGTCGATCAGGCGGGTCCGCTCGCCCTGCGACATCAGCCGGTAGAGCTCGCCGGCCTGGAAGAAGTCGTCGTCCTTGGTGTGGGCCGGCGTGGTGTAGGTGCCGGTGTAGCCGTCGACCTTGACCGGCGCCGCGAGCGCGCCGTCGGTCTGGGCCGGGCCGTCGTACGAGTTGGGCTCGTAGTTCTTGCCGCGGCCGGCGCTGTTGACGGCCATGAGGCCGTCCCGGCCGTAGTTGGCGGCCTCGGTGGCGTGCGGGGCGTTCACCGGCAGCAGGGTGTGGTTGACGCCGAGGCGGTAGCGCTGGGCGTCGGCGTAGGCGAACAGCCGGCCCTGGAGCATCTTGTCCGGGGAGGGGCCGATGCCGGGCACGAAGTTGTTCGGCGAGAACGCGGACTGCTCGACCTCGGCGAAGACGTTCTCCGGGTTCCTGTTGAGCACCAGGCGGCCGACCTTGACCAGCGGGTAGTCGGCGTGCGGCCACACCTTGGTGAGGTCGAAGGGGTTGAAGCGGTAGTCCGCGGCCTCGGCGACCGGCATCAGCTGGACGTAGAGGGTCCAGGACGGGAACACGCCCCGCTCGATGGCCTGGTGGAGGTCGCGCTGGTGCGAGTCGGCGTCGGCGCCGACCACCTCGGCGGCCTGGTCGCCGTCCAGGCTGCGGATGCCCTGGTTGGTCTTGAAGTGGTACTTCACCCAGTAGGCCTCGCCCTCGGCGTTGACCCACTGGTAGGTGTGCGAGCCGTAGCCGTTCATGTGGCGGTACGAGGCGGGGATGCCGCGGTCGCCGAACAGCCAGGTGATCTGGTGGGTCGAGGCCGGCGAGTGGGCCCAGAAGTCCCAGACGTTGTCCGCCTCCTGCACGCCGGTGTACGGGTCGCGCTTCTGCGAGTGGATGAAGTCGGGGAACTTGACCGGGTCCTTGATGAAGAACACCGGGGTGTTGTTGCCGACGAGGTCGTAGTTGCCCTGCTCGGTGTAGAACTTCAGCGCGAAGCCGCGCGGGTCGCGCACCGCGTCGCTGGCGCCGAGGTTGCCGGCCACCGTGGAGAAGCGCAGGAAGACCTCGGTGCGCTTGCCGACCTCCGACAGGAACGCCGCCCGGGTGTACTTCGACACCTCGTCGGTGACCTCGAAGTAGCCGTACGCGCCGGAGCCGCGGGCGTGCACGACGCGCTCCGGGATGCGCTCGCGGTTGAACCGGGCCAGCTTCTCCAGCAGCTGCTGGTCCTGGATCAGCAGCGGGCCGTACTCGCCGGCCGAGGCCGAGTTCTGGTTGTCGGCGACCGGGGCGCCGGACTCCGTGGTCAGGATCTTGGACATGGAGGGTCCTTCAGGTGTCGATAAGGCGGTGCGTGGAGAGGTGGAGCGGGCGGGCGGGCGAGCCCCGCTCAGACGCCCAGCAGGCGCCACAGCGCCGAGCGGCGGCGGGCGGAGTGCTCGCCGTCCGGGCCGTCGGCCGGCTGGAGGCCGGCGACCGCGGCGGTGGCCGCGGCCGGGTCCGCCAGCGGGCGGGCGGCGGCCAGGACGGCGGCCTCCTCCGCGCCGAGGCCGGCGTCGACGAGGGCGGCGGCGGCCTCCGCGGCCGGGACGGCGTTGAACCAGCGCAGCGCGAGGGCCGCGCGGCCGGCCTCGGTGAGGCGGCCGGTGAGCCGCAGGCGGGCGAGGCCGCCGTCCGGGTAGACGTTGATCCGCACGTGGGTCACCGGGCGGCCGACGTCGAGCCGGAAGCGGTGCCGGGTGTCGGGCTGCAGGCGGGTGCGGGGCAGGATCTCGAACCACTCGCCGTCGGCCGGCGCCTGCGAGGTCGCGGCCTGCCCGGTCGAGGCGTCGAAGCCGATCAGGTCGGCCCAGCCGGGGGCATTGGCGACGAAGTGGGTGGTGTCCACCTCGACCGCCAGGGCCTCACCGCCCCCGGCCAGGGCGATCTGAACCCAGTCGTTGGCCTTGTCGCGCCGACGACGGGTCTCCCAGCCCTCGCCCATGACGGAGGCGCGACCGGGAGCGTTCAGGTTGTGCGGGGAGGAGAAGTAGCGGTCGGACGCCGCCTCGGCCACGCCGCCGTACTCCTGGGCGGCCAGGTCGAAGGTGAGGCCGTCCAGTTCGCGCGGGTCGGGCAGCACCTCGCCGTGCACCCGCAGGCGGGCCACGCCGCCGTCCGGGTAGATGTTGAGCCGCACGTGGGTGTAGCGGGAGTCGTCCTGGACGGCGAACTCGTGGGCGGTGTCGCCCCGCAGCGGGGTGCGCGGCACGAGGACGGTCCACTCGGCGGCCCGCAGCTCCTCGGGCGAGGGGTGCCCGGGGACGGAGGCGGCCTCGACCACGGCGCTCTCCGGGTAGTTGCCGGTGAAGTGCGCGGTGTCGACGATCACGCCGCGGATCGCACCGCCGACGCCGAGCCGGACGATCGCCCAGTCGTGGTCCTGGTCGGTGGGGTGCGGCTGGTCCGCGGAGACGCCGCGGCGGCGCTTGGACTCCCAGCCGTCCATGATCTGGCCCTTGTGGCCGAAGGTGTGCGGGCGGAACTCGGCCGGCTTGGCCACCAGCAGGTTCTCGGCGTCCGCGAAGGTGTCCTCGTTGGTGGCGACGACGCCCGCGCCGAGCAGCCGGGAGGCCAGGTTGACCAGCTCGGTGAAGGGAGCGCTCGGGGTGTCGGCAGTGGTCACTGACTCTCCTCGGAAGGCGTGGTGGGTAAGGGAGTTGGCAGGCCCGGAGCGAGGGACCGAAGCGAGGGCCCGATCCGCCGGGGGCCGATCCGCCGGGGGCTGGTCCGCCGGGCCGTCCGCCGGGCTAGTCCGCGGGGCGCAGCAGCTGGCGGCCGAAGGGCTCGGCCCCGGTGTCCACCGCCCGGCCGCGCAGCCAGGTGGTGCGCACGGCGCCGCTCAGGGTCCGTCCGGCGTACGGGGTGACCGGGTTGCGGTGGTGCAGCTCGCCCGCGTGGACGGCGAACTCCCCGTCGGGGTCGAAGGCGACCAGGTCGGCGTCGCAGCCCGCCGCGATGGCGCCCTTGGTGCCGGTGAGGCCGACCAGTTCGGCCGGTCCGGCGGACATCCAGCGCACCACGTCGGCCAGCGTGTGGCCGCGTCGGCGGGCCTCGGTCCAGATGGCGGGCAGGCCCAGCTGGAGCGAGGCGATGCCGCCCCAGGCCGCCGCGAAGTCGCCGCTGCCGCCGAACTCGGGCAGCAGCTTGAGGTCGGGGGTGGACGGCGAGTGGTCCGAGACGACGGCGGTGAACTCGCCGTCGGCCAGGGCCTGCCAGAGGGCGTCCCGGTTGGCCTCGTCGCGGATCGGCGGGCAGCACTTGAAGGCGGTGTCGCCGTCGGGCACCTGCTCGGCGGCGAGCGTCAGGTAGTGCGGGCAGGTCTCGGCGGTGACCCGCACGCCCGCCTCGCGGGCCCGGCGCAGCAGGGGCAGCACGGCCGCCGAGGAGACGTGCAGGATGTGCACCCGGGCACCGGTGCGCCGGGCCGTGTCGAGCAGGTGGGCGACCGCGGCGGTCTCCGCTCCGGCCGGGCGGGAGGCGAGGAAGTCCCGGTAGTGGACGCCGGGTTGCTGCGGCGCGGCGGCCAGCACGGCCGGGTCCTCGGCGTGGATGATCGCCAGTGCCCCGATCCGGGCCTGCTCGGCCAGCGCGGCCTCCAGGTCGGCGGCCTCGACGTGCGGGAACTCGTCGACGCCGGACGGGGCGAGGAAGCTCTTGAAGCCGAACACGCCCGCCCGGTGCAGGGGTTCGAGGTCCGGGACGTTGCCGGGCACGGCCCCGCCCCAGAAGCCGAGGTCGACCCAGGCCTGGCCCTCGGCGGTCTTCCGCTTGACGTCCAGCCCCGCCACCGTGGTGGTCGGCGGCACGGAGTTGAGCGGCATGTCGATGATCGTGGTGACGCCGCCGGCCGCGGCGGCCCGGGTGGCGGTGGCGAAGCCCTCCCACTCGGTCCGGCCGGGCTCGTTGACGTGCACGTGGGTGTCGACCAGGCCGGGCAGCAGCGCGGTGTCGCCGAGGTCGACGAGGTCGCTGTCGCCGACCACGAGCGATCCGTGGGCGGCGACCTGCTCGATCCTGCCGTCCCGGATCAGCACGTCCGCGGGGCGCTCGCCCTCGGGCAGCACCGCCCGGCGGGAGCGGATCACCGCTGGCTGGCTGATCGGCATGGGGACCTCCGGAACCTGGGAGTTGGGGGTGGCGGAACACGGGTGGGGTCGAAGGATTGCCGGGAGCCTAGGCCCGCCTTCAACAAAACGTCAATGGAGGAACGTACGAGGGCTCAGCCCGGCAGCAGCTCCACGGCCAGCCGCTCCCCCGCCACCTCGGCCAGCTCGCCGGCCCTGGTCATGCTGTCCCCCGGCTGCTCGGCCAGGTCGGTGAGGGCGACCGCGGCGGTGAAGCCGGCCGCCCGCCACTCGGGCTCGGACAGCTCCAGCCGACCCGCCACGGCGGCCACCCGAACCCCCGCCCGGGCAGCCGCCGCGGCGACTCCGGCGGGGGCCTTGCCATGGAGCGTCTGAGCGTCCAGGCAGCCCTCACCGGTGACGACGAGGCGTGCCCCACGCACGGCCTCGTCGAAACCCAGCAGTTCGAGCAGCAGCTCGATACCGGGTCGCATGGTGGCGCCGAGCAGGGCGAGGGCGGCGAAGCCCACCCCGCCCGCGGCCCCGGCGCCGGGGGCCTCCCGCACGTCCCGACCGGTCACCGTGGCCACCCGGTCGGCGAAGCGGGTCAGCCCCTGCTCCAGGACCACCAGGTCGTCGCCGTCGGCGCCCTTCTGCGGGCCGTAGACGGCGGTGGCGCCGCGCGGGCCCAGCAGCGGGTTGTCCACGTCGCAGGCGACCACGACGTCCACCCCGGTCAGCAGCTCGGCCAGCGGGCCGAGGTCGATCCGCTCCAGGCGGCGCAACGAGGCTCCGCCGGGCGGAAGTTCGACGTCGTCGGCGTCCCGCAGCCGGACCCCGAGCGCCTGCACCATGCCGGCCCCGCCGTCCGTGCAGGCGCTGCCGCCGAGGCCGAGCACGATCCGCTTGGCACCCATCGACACCGCGCGGGCGATCAGCTGGCCGACGCCGTAGGAGCCGGCCGCGAGCGGGGCGGTCCGGCCGCCGGGCAGCCGGGCGAGCCCGGAGGCCTGGGCCAGTTCGACCACGGCGGTGTCGCCGCGGACGGCCAGGGCGGCGTCCACCGGCAGGCCGGTCGGACCGGCCACCTTGGCCGGGACGCGGTCGAACCCGGCCGCGAGCGCCGCGGCCAGGGTGCCCTCACCGCCGTCGGCGACGGGCAGTTCGCGCACGTCGGCGCCGGGCGCGGCACGCCGGATGCCGGCGGCGATCCGGGCGGCGACCTCGGCACCCTCCAGGGTGCCCTTGAACTTGTCCGGCGCTACGACCACGTGGCCCTTGAGGGGGGTGGGGGGCATCGGTGGTCCTCACTTCCGTGCGGGTCGGGCGGTGTTCCACGAACATGGGTCCGGACAAGCATGGGTCCGGTGGCACCGGGGTTGCGACCCCCCTGGCCGGGCGGTGCGGCCCGGCCCGGGGCCGAGCTCCCGCGGGAGCGCCGGTCCCGGAGGATCGTCGCTTCCGTGGGAGCGCCGGTCCCGTAGGGGGTGCGACCCCCTCCCCGCCGTTCCCCTCGACCCGCTTCCGACGTTCGAGGGGCTCCCCTCGGCGAGGAGGGGGCCAGGCGACGCACCGCTGGCACGACCGAAGTGCCCCCGGGGGAGGGTGTGTGCGTCACCGGCTTGGATCGACCGGCGGGCGGGCGGATGAGCCCCTGCCCGCACGCCGGTCGGGTCTGGCCTCCTGGTGGCGCGGGCACGACCGGATCAGGTACACGCCACCAGGAGGAGTCTGTGGGGCCTCGGCCCCTCGGGTCAGGCGACCTCGCGGCCCGAGAGCCGCTCGACGCCGCGCAGCAGCGCCGAGTGGTCGAGCGAACCGTCGCCGTTGGCCCGGGCGGAGGCGACCAGCTGGGCGACCACGGCGCCGACCGGCAGCGCGGCGCCCACGGCGCGGGCGGCGTCGGTGACGATGCCCATGTCCTTGTGGTGCAGGTCGATCCGGAAGCCGGGGGCGAACTCGCGGTTGAGCATGTTCGCCTTCTTGCGGTTGAGCACCGTGGAGCCGGCCAGGCCGCCGCCGAGCACGTCCAGCGCGGCCGCGAGGTCGACGCCGGCGTTCTCCAGGAACACCACGGCCTCGGCGAGCACCTGGATGTTGACCGCGACGATCAGCTGGTTGGCGGCCTTGACGGTCTGGCCGGCGCCGTCGGGGCCGACGTGGACGACCGTGGTGCCGAGCGCGTCGAACAGCGGCTTCGCCTCGGCGAAGTCCGCCGCCTCGCCGCCGACCATGATCGACAGCACCGCCTCGACCGCACCGGCCTCGCCGCCGGAGACCGGGGCGTCCAGGGTGCGCACGCCCTTCTCCCGGGCGGCCTTGCCGACCTTGATGGAGGTCTGCGGGGTGATCGAGGACATGTCGATCACCAGGGTGCCGGCCTGGACGTTCTCCAGGACGCCGCCCTCACCGAGGATGACCGCCTCGACGTGCGGGTCGGCCGGGACCATGGTGATGACGACCTCGGCGTCCTTCACCGCGTCGGCGATGCTGGCGGCGCCGTGGCCGCCGGCCGCGATCACGGTGTCGATAGAGGCCTGGGAGAGGTCGAAGCCGGTCACGTGGTGGCCGGCCTTGACCAGGTTGACGGCCATGGGCTTGCCCATGATGCCGAGGCCGACGAAGGCAATCTTGCGGGAGGCGCTCATCGCGTCGGGTTCCTTACGTGTACGGGTGGGGAGGGGTGACGGGCCGGACGGGCGCCGCGGTACGCCGCGTACCCGGGCCGGACGGGCGCCGGGGGCGCCGGGTCGGCCGGCGGAGTGGGCGCCGGCGGAGTGGGCGCCGGGTCAGCGGGCGGCGCGCAGCTCGCGCGGCAGCCAGTCGAAGCTGTCGGCGCTGACGCCGGTGGAGGGGCGGTACTCCAGGCCGATCGAGCCGCTGTAGCCGGCCGCGCTGAGCCGGGCGAACAGGTCCTCGAAGTCCAGCCCGCCGGTGCCGGGCTCGTTGCGGCCCGGGTTGTCGGCGATCTGCACGTGGCCGATCCGGTCGGCGTAGGTGTCGATGACGGCCGCCAGGTCCTCGCCGTTCTTGGCCAGGTGGTACAGGTCGCAGAGGAACCTGGCGTTCCCCAGGCCGGTGGCGGCGTTGACCTTGTCGACCACCTCGACCGCGGCGGCCGCGGAGACCAGCGGGTAGTCCGGGGACTCGGCCGCGTTGAGGGCCTCGATCAGCAGGACGGCACCGATCTCGTGGGCCGCCCGGGCCGCGAGCACCAGGTTCTCCAGTGCGACCGCGTCCTGCTCGGCCGGCTCGACGCCCTCGACCCGGTTGCCGTACAGCGCGTTGAGCGCGGTGGCACCGAGCGAGGCGGCCAGTTCCGCGGCGACCGGGACGTTGGCCCGGAAGCGCTCCCGCTCGGACGGGACCGAGACGGTTCCCCGGGCGCCCTGGCTGAGGTCGTCCAGGAAGTTGAGGCCGGTGAGCCGGACGCCCGCGTCACTGAACGCCATGCGCAGCGCGTCGAGTTCGGCCCGACCCGGGCTGTGTTCGGTGCCGAAGGGCCACCAGAGTTCGGCGGCCGTGAAGCCGGCCGCGGCGGCGGCCGCGGGGCGCTCCAGCAGCGGGAGTTCGCCGAACAGGATCGACAGGTTGACCGTGAAGCCGTGCTTGGCAGCCGCCGTCACGTCCATCACCTCTCACTCTCTCTTCCTTCATCCGCAACTTCCACGATCCGGAAGAGGGATTCTGTGTGGTGGAAGCATCTCCGGCCCGCCGAGCGGGTGTCAAGGCTGCCGCAACATTTTGTTGAAGTGGCTCCGAGGGGTCCGCCCACCGGCCCCGCGACTGTTCGATCGCCCAGGCCCTGCCCCCGCCCACCCCCGCTCGCTAGAGTGAGCGGGTGCGATTGATGGTGGAGTTCACGACAGAACCGTTCGAACTGGACACGTTCCCCGAGCACGCCGCGACGGCCCGCAAGGTCGTCGACGAGGCCGGCCTGGACGTGGCGGTCGGCCCCTTCGGGACCGGCGCCGAGGGCGAGGCCGACCAGGTCCTCGCCGCGGTGACCCGGCTGCTCCGGGAGACCCTGGACGCCGGGGCGACCCGCATCTCCGTCCAGGTGAGCGTGCTGGGAGAGGAGGGCGGTACGCCGTGACCGAGCACGTGGAGCACCCGCTCGCCGCGGCGGTCAAGCCGCTGCTGGACGCGGTCGGCGCGACGCCCGTCCCACTGGACGAGGCGAAGGCCGAGGACGTCGTCCTGGAGTGGGAGGGCACCCCGGCCCTGGCCGTCCGGCTGCCGCACCTGAGCAGTGCGCTGGACCGGCTGCTGGCCGAGATGGCCCGCCAGTTCGACGGCCGCCCGCTGGCCGAGCTGGACCGCTGGGAGAAGCAGCGGGTCGTCGCCCTCCTGGAGGAGCGCGGCGCCTTCACCGTCCGCCACGGGGTCGAGACGGTCGCCTCGGCCCTGGGCGTCAGCCGCTTCACCGTGTACAACTACCTGAACCGCCAGGACGGCACGAAGCCGTCCTGAGCGCGGCTCGCGGGCTCCCCGCGAAGAGCTCACGAGGAACCCACGAGGGGTTCGCGAGGAACCCGCGAGGGGTTCGCGGACGGGTGACCCCGCCGCTGTGGACAGTCTCGACCGGCCCACGGCGGGGCACACTTGGCGAATCGCACACGAAAGGGCCCCGCAGCGCGGCCCGGTTCAAAACGTAACCACCAAGGGTTCAACAAACTGTTGACGGCAGGGTGGGGCCGATCTAGCTTTTCCGGGTGGCACCACTCTTCAGGAGGTCCACTCGTGACCAACCACCCCCACGCCCTCGACTCCCTGGCCGCGGCCGATGCCGCGAAGCTGGAGGAGATCCTGCTGGAGGTATGCTCCAGCCCCCGTTGGGCCGCCGCCGTCGCACAGACCCGACCCTGGCCCAGCCGTGAGGCCCTGCTCGCCGCCAACGCGGCGGCCATGGCCGCGCTGACCGTCGCGGACCTGCGCGACGCGATGGCCGGACACGCCCGGATCGGCCGGCCCAAGGAGGGCGACGCCACCTCCGAGCGCGAACAGGCCGGCATCCAGGGCGTGGACCGGGCGGTCCTCGACGAACTGCACGAGGCCAACACCGCCTACGAGGCGAAGTTCGGCCACGTGTTCCTGATCTGCGCGACCGGCCGCACCGCGGTCACCATGCTCACGGCCCTGCGCGAGCGCCACCCCAACGACCCCGCCACCGAGGCGGAGATCGTCCGGGGCGAGCTGCGCAAGATCAACGACATCCGGCTGAGCCGCCTCCTCGACGGTTCCTGACGCATCGTCAAGAATGCTCGGCAGGAAGGGCGTCCCATCCCGGACGCCCCACCCCGGACGTGCGCTCCGCGCGATCTGACGCACCATCACCTCTGCCATCAGTAAGGTCACCTCACCCATGACTGGCATCTCCACCCACGTGCTCGACACCAGCCTCGGCCGCCCGGCCGAGGGCGTCCCGGTCGAGCTCGCACTGCACACCGAGGGTGGCTGGCAGGTGCTCGGCACCTCCGCCACGGACTCCGACGGCCGGGTCAAGGACCTCCCGGCCGTGGAGGCGGGCTCGGTCGTCCGGCTGCTCTTCGACACCGGCGCGTACTACGCGCGGGGGTCCGCGGAGCCGCCGTTCTTCCCCGAGGTCTCGATCGTCTTCACGGTCGCGCCCGAGCAGCACCACTACCACGTGCCGCTGCTGCTGAACCCGTTCGGATACTCGGTCTACCGCGGAAGCTAGTGGACCGACCTGGAAGCTTAGGAGCCTGTCATGGCCCACGTGCTCGGTCAGAACCAGTACGGCAAGGCGGAGAACCGCATCGTCCGGGTCTACCGCGACTCCACCCGGCACGAGATCAAGGACCTGAACGTCTCGGTCTCCCTCCAGGGCGAGTTCGAGGACGTCCACCTCACCGGGTCGAACGCCAACTGCCTTCCCACCGACACCACCAAGAACACCGTGTACGCCTTCGCCAAGGAGTACGGCATCGACTCGGCCGAGGCCTTCGGCATCCTGCTGGCCCGGCACTTCGTCGACGACACCGAGCGCGGCGTCGTGCACAGCGCCCGGATCCGGATCGAGGAGTACGCCTGGGACCGGATCAGGACGCCGGACAGCTCGGCCCGGTTCATCGGCTCGGAGGAGGTCGGCCACTCCTTCGTCCGCACCGGCCAGGAGACCCGCACCACCGAGATCGTCTACGACGGCGAGACGGTGCAGGTCATCTCCGGCCTCAAGGACCTCATCGTCATGAACTCCACCAACTCGGAGTTCTGGGGCTACATCAAGGACAAGTACACCACCCTCCAGGAGGCGTACGACCGCATCCTCGCCACCCAGGTCACCGCCCGCTGGAAGTACGGCTACAGCGGTCGCGACGGCGAGGCCCAGCCCAACTGGAACCGCTCCTACACCCACGTGAAGCGGCACATGCTGGAGGCGTTCGCCGAGACCTACTCCTACTCGCTGCAGCAGACCCTGCACGCGATGGGCACCCGGGTCCTCAACAACCGCGCCGAGGTGGACGAGGTACGCCTCGAACTGCCCAACAAGCACCACTTCCTCGTCGACCTGGAGCCGTTCGGCCTCAAGAACGAGAACGAGGTCTACTACGCCGCGGACCGCATGTACGGCCTGATCGAGGGCACCGTGCACCGCGAGGGCGTCGTCCCGGTCATCCCGGTCGCCTGACCTCCCCCACCCCGCTCACCCCACCCCATGGACTCCGCCCGGAATCGCCGCACCCTCCGGCCCGCTCGGGCCGGTCGAGTTCGGGCGGACCGCACCACCATTGCCACCCGCACCACCATCGCCACTCGTACCACCGCACCACGCTCCACCTGTTTCTCCACCCCCACCAACCGGAGTTCGTGCTCGCCTCGCGGCGGCCGGCCCGGGGCACTGGAGAAGCGTCCCGAGGGATCCTTGCTCCGCCGTCCCGCCCTCGGGGGATCTCCAGCGCCACGGGCGCGCCGGGAGCCACGGGCACAAGAGGGGCTCGACATGGCACCCAGCAACACCAGCAGTAACGACGGCGGTTCCACCCCTGCAAGAACCCCAGGCCCGGACGGTACGTCGACCCGCCTGCCCGGCGGGCCGTCCGGGTCCGGGACCCACCCCGTGGACGAGGTGCTGCCCCCGGTGAAGCTGTTCTCCACCGGGCTCCAGCACGTCGCCGCGATGTACGCGGGAGTCGTCGCACCCCCGCTCATCGTCGGCGCCGGCGTCGGACTCTCCGCCACCGACCTCGCCCTGCTCATATCGGCCAGCCTGTTCACCGCCGGACTGGCCACCCTGCTCCAGACCCTCGGCATCTGGAAGATCGGCGCACGACTGCCGTTCGTGAACGGCGTGTCCTTCGCGGGCGTCGCGCCCATGATCGCCATCGCCAAGGAACACGGACCGAAGGACGCCCTCCCGGTGATCTTCGGCGCGGTGATCGTCGCGGGGGCCCTGTGCTTCCTCGCGGCGCCGTACTTCTGCAAGCTCATCCGGTTCTTCCCCCCGGTCGTCCAGGGCACCGTGATCACCCTCATCGGGGTGTCCCTGCTCCCGGTGGCGGTGAACTGGGCGCGCGGCGGCTCGCCGGGCGCCCCCGGGTACGGCTCCGTACGGGCCGTCGGCCTCGCCGCGATCACCCTCGCCGCGGTGGTGCTCTGCAACCGGCTGCTGCGCGGCTTCTGGCAGCAGCTGTCCCTGCTCATCGGCTTGGCGTTCGGCACCCTGGTCGCCTTCCCGCTGGGGCTGGCCGACTTCGGCGCGGTCCAGGACGCGAAGGTCTTCGCGCTCCCCTCCCCGTTCCACTTCGGCGCGCCCGCCTTCGACGCGGCCGCGATCGTCTCGATGTGCATCGTCATGGTGGTCTCGATGACCGAGTCCACCGCCGACATGCTCGCCCTCGGCAAGATCGTCGAGCGCGAGGCCGACGAACCCACGCTCGCCGCCGGCCTCCGGGCCGACGGACTGGCCACCGCGCTCAGCCCCGTCTTCAACGGCTTCGCCGCCAGCGCCTTCGCCCAGAACATCGGGCTGGTGGCGCTGACCAAGATCCGCAGCCGCTTCGTGGTCGCGGCCGGCGGAGGCATCCTGATCCTGCTGGGACTCTTCCCGGTCTTCGGCTCGGTCGTCTCGCTGGTGCCGCAGCCCGTCCTCGGCGGTGCCGGGATCGTCCTCTTCGGCACGGTCGCGGCGAGCGGGATCCGCACCCTCGCGGAAGCCGGCATGGAGTCCAGCGCCAACACCATCCTGGTGTCGGTCTCGCTCGGGGTCGGCATCATCCCGATCGCCGTACCCACCTTCTACGACGCCTTCCCGGAGGCGGTCCGGACCCTGATGCACTCGGGGATCTCGGCCGGCTGCGTGATGGCCGTCCTGCTCAACCTGCTGTTCCACCACGTCGGAACCGCCCGCCGGTCCGCATCGCAGTCCAGGTCCGGCGAGGCCCCCGGCGCGACGGTGCCGACGGCGACACCGTCCTGACCGGTCCGGGCAGGGGCGCACACCACTCGGTGCGCGCCCCTCCTGGCCCTCCCCCATAGGAGTGACACCATGGCAGTCCAGCCCCCGCCCGCCGACCAGCGGATCGTGATCGAGAACGTCGCGATCGCCACGGTCGACGCCGTCGACACCGAGTACGCCCGCGGCCACGTGGTCATCCTCGGCAACCGGATCGAATCCGTCGGCAACGGCCCCGCCCCGGCGTGGCTGGACAATGTGGTGCGCCGGATCAACGGCGAGGGCCACCTGCTCACCCCCGGCCTGGTCAACACCCACCACCACTTCTACCAGTGGATCACCCGCGGCCTCGCCCAGGACAACATCCTCTTCGACTGGCTGGTCGCCCTCTACCCGACCTGGGCCCGGATCGACGACAAGCTCGTGCACGCCGCCAGCCAGGGCTCGGCCGCCGCCCTGCTCAAGTCCGGCTGCACCACCGCCTCGGACCACCACTACGTCTTCCCCAAGGACGGCGGCGACATCCTCGGCGCCTCGATCGAGGCCGTCCAGGAGCTCGGCCTGCGCTTCACCGCGCTGCGCGGCTCGATGGACCGCAGCAAGAAGGACGGCGGACTGCCGCCGGACCACGCCGTCGAGGAGCTGGACGACATCCTGGCCGCCTCCGAGGCCGCCGTCGACCGCTACCACGACTCCTCCTTCGGCTCGATGCTGCACGTCGCGCTGGCGCCCTGTTCGCCCTTCTCGGTCTCCACCGACCTGCTCCGCCAGTCCGCCGAACTCGCCCGCCGCAAGGGCGTCCGGCTGCACACCCACGGCTCCGAGACGGCCGAGGAGGAGCAGTTCTGCAAGGAACTGTTCGGCATGGGGCCGACCGACTACTTCGAGTCGGTCGGCTGGCTCGGCGAGGACGTCTGGATGGCGCACTGCGTCCACATGAACGACTCCGACATCGCCAAGTTCGCCGAGACCGGCACCGGCGTGGCGCACTGCCCCTCCTCCAACGCCCGCCTGGCCGCCGGGATCGCCCGGGTGCCCGACATGCTCAAGGCCGGCGTACCGGTCGGGCTCGGCGTCGACGGCACCGCCTCCAACGAGTCCGGCGAGCTGGGCACCGAGCTGCGCAACGCGCTGCTGATCAACCGGCTGCACGGCTCCCCGACCGCGCTGACCGGGCGCCAGGCGCTGCGGCTGGGCACCATGGGCGGCGCCCGGGTGCTCGGGCGGCAGGCCGAGATCGGCTCCATCGAGGCCGGCAAGCTGGCCGACCTGGCGCTGTGGAAGATCGACGGGGTCATGCACTCCTCGATCGCCGACCCGGTCGCGGCCCTCACCTTCGGCGCCCTGCCGCCGCTGGCGACCCTGTTCGTCAACGGCAACGCCGTCGTCGAGAAGGGCGAGCTGACCACCGTCAACGAGGACCGGATCGCGCGTGCCTGCGCCCGCGCGGCCAAGGAGCTCGCCTCCCGGCCCGTCTGACGGCCCGCCGGGCGGGCCGGAGCTGCCCTCCGGCGGGGGCTGTATCACCACAGTCCC
>NZ_JBHYGR010000115.1:0-16038 GCF_042738155.1 Kitasatospora sp. NPDC059088
TATTGTGTTCGCGGGGGAGCGTTTTTGTTTAAACGACACTGGGTGCGGGGCCGACGGCACTTCGCCGTGCGGGCTCAGTGCTCGTGCAGCGCCCACCGGCTGCCGTCGACCCGCGCCGTGCCCGGCAGGGCGATCAGCTCGGGCTTGAACAACGGCGGCGCGCCCATCGCGGGCTCCCAGGTCGCCAGCGACTCGTCCTGGGGGACCTCGATCCGCCGGTCGGCGGCCAGGTCGGCGACCACCTTGAGCAGCAGCCGCACCCCGAGCGGCGCCAGGTGGTCGCGCCACAGGCTCTGCGCGGTCGAGCCCGGCGGTACGAACAGGTGCTGCTGGGCGGCGATCGGGCCGCCGTCGGTGCGCTCGGTCAGGTGGTAGACGCTTCCGCCGGTCACCTTGTCGCCGTCGCGGATCGTCCACCGGATCGCGTCCCGGCCGCGGTGCAGCGGCAGCAGGCTGGGGTGGTAGCCGATGGTGGCGACGGCGGCCCGGGCACGGGTCTCCCGGCCGAGGAAGGCGTGCGAGTGCGCGGCGAGGATGACGTCCACCCCGTCGGGGACGTGCCGGGCCCGCAGTTCGGCCGAGTCCGTCCAGGGGATGTCCCTGGGGAACGCCCAGGCCCGTACGCGGTCCCAGCACATCGCGTCGGCCTCGTCGGACCGCCCTCTGCGCAGCCGGGGCGCGGCCGCACCGACGATCTTGTGTCCGCCGTCCAGCAGGGCCTCCGCGACCTGCACCGCGAACGCCCCTTGTCCCGATAGGTAGATGTTCAACCGTCCTCCTGCGCTCACTGGTCGGGTCGGGTCGGGTCTCGGTTTCGGCGTCGGCGCGTCAGTCGGCCCCGTCCAGTCCGGCCCCGTCCAGCCCGGCGCGGTCGGGCTCGAAGCGCACCGGCAGGGTGGCGAACCCGGTCAGGAAGTTGGAGCGGATCGGCCGCGGCTCGGCGGTCAGGTCGAAGCCGGTGGTGAAGTCCCGCAGTGCCCCGAGCAGTTCGGCGATCTCCACCTTGGCCAGGTAGGAGCCCACGCAGAAGTGCGGGCCGTACCCGAAGGCCAGGTGCTTGTTGGGGGTGCGGCCGAGGTCGAAGTGCTCGGGCCGGTCGAAGACCCGCTCGTCCCGGTTGCCGGAGGCGTGCCAGAGCGTGACGATCTCGCCGGGCCGCAGCCGTACGCCGTGCACCTCGGTCTCCCGGACGACGCTGCGTCCGAAGTGCAGGGTGGGCGAGGCCCAGCGCAGCACCTCGTCCACGGCCGTCCCGAGCTCGACCTCGCCCCGCTTGAGCCGGTGCCACTGGTCGGGCCGGGCCGCCAGGGTCCGGACGCAGTCGATCATCGTCAGCCGGCTGGTCTCGTCGCCGCCGATGATCAGGCTGTAGCAGTTGAGCACCACGTCCTCGTCGGTCAGCGGCACGCCGTCGATCGAGCTGGCGACCAGCATGCTGATCACGTCCTCGCCCGGGTGCTCGCGGCGCTCCTCGACGACGTCCATGAAGTACATCAGGATCTCGTTGCGGGCCATCTCGGAGTCGACCTCGTCGACGTCCTCGTCGTCCGCCGAGAGCGCCGCCCTGGTGAGGCCGAGCAGGTGGTCCTGGTCCTGCTCGGGCACGCCCAGCAGGCTGCAGATGGTGGTCATCGGGATCCGGGCGGCGATCTGCTCGGCGAAGTCGCAGCCGCCGGAGGCGACCGCCGCGCGGATCCACCGCCGGGTGTTGGCCCGGACGGTGGTGGCCACCTCGTCCAGCACCCGTGGGGAGAGCACCCGTTGCAGGATCTTGCGCAGCTCGTGGTGGCGGTGCCCGTCGGTGACGGCCAGCATCCGGCCCGCCCCGGCGTCGCCGCCCTCCAGCAGGGTGACCAGGACGTTGCCGCGCTCGGAGGTGAAGTGCACGTCGTCCCGGTAGGTGGCCAGGATGTCCTCGTGCCGGGAGAGCACCCAGAACCCGCGCCGGCCGTGGGCCGGGGGGTTCCAGTGCAGCGGCGCCTCGTCCCGCAGGGTGCGCCAGTACCCGACGAGGTCGAGGTCGGGATCGGCGAAGGTGGCCGGGTCGCCCAGGTCCACGGCGGCCGGGGCGCGGGCCGGGGTCGGGGCCGGGGTGCGCACGGTCACCAGTCCGTGCGCCAGAACCGGCGCGGCTGGAAGGGGTAGGTGGGCAGCGGCACCCGGTGGCTGGCCTCGCCGCGATGCAGGGCGTCGAAGTCCACCGGCCGGCCGCCCACCCAGGCGGCGGCCAGCTCGGCCAGCGCCCCGGCGTCCCGGCCGGCCGGCACCAGGCCGTGGTCGGTGCGGGCGAACGCGCCCGCGTCGACGGCCGGGGCGGCGGCGGTCGAGGTGACGACGCCGCCCGCGGGCTCCCCGGCGAGCGCCGCGATCAGCTCCTCCCGGCTGCGCACCACGGCCGCCCAACGGCGGGGCAGCACCTTGCGGCCGAGGTTGAGGCTGTAGCAGACGTCGTCCAGCCGCAGCGTCGGGTCGGCCGCCAGCCGCTCCCGGAGCCGGGTGCGCTGGCGGGCCAGGGTCTCGTCGTCCAGGGCGGACAGGGTGGCCAGCCGGGGCCGGCCCGCCTCCTCGGGCTCGCGCCGGGCCGGGGCCGGCGGCTCCTCCAGCAGCAGGTGGGCGTTGTAGCCGCCGCCGCCGATCGAGGTGATGCCCGCCCGGCGGATACCGGACTCCGGTTCCCAGTCGGCCCCTTCGAGCTGCGGCACGAACGGTGTGCCGGGCAGGTCGAGGTCCGGGTTGACCTCGGTCAGGTTGATCGTCGCCGGGAGCTGCCGGTGGTACAGCGCCAGCGCGGCCTTGACCGCCCCGAAGCCGCCGGAGACCACGCCGCCGTGGCCCACGTTGCCCTTGACCCCGCCGATCGAGGTGGTCGCGGTCTGCTTGCCGAACGCCATGGTCGCCGCGTGCACTTCGAGCTCGTCGGTCATCGGCAGACCGAGCCCGTTGGCCTCGTACATGCCCACCGTCTCGGGGGCGACGCCGCCGACCTCCATGGCGCTCGCGATGCAGGCGCTCAGCCGCTCGGGCTGGGCCAGGCCGTAGGCCATCGCGCTGACCCCGTTGTTGTTCACGGCCGAGCCCTTGACCACGGCGTAGACGTGGTCGCGGTCGGCGACGGCGTGCCCCAGCGGCTTGAGCAGCACGGTGACCACGCCGCTGGACAGCGCGGTGCCGGTGCCGTTGGCGTCGAAGGGGCGGCAGTGGCCGTCCCGGGACAGGATCCGGTTCTCCTCCCACAGGTGGCCGCGCGGGTGCGGCAGCCGCACCATCGCGCCGCCCGCGACCGCCAGGTCGGTCTGGCCGAGCAGCAGCGACTGACAGGCCAGGTGCACCGCGTAGTGGAAGCCCGCGCAGACGGCCGCGACGGTGACGGCCTCGCCGGTGAGCCCCAGGTAGTACAGGGCGTTGGAGGTCATGGTGTCCGGCGACCAGGCCAGGCTGGCCTCGATCGCCTCCGGGCCGACCGACACCCGGTCCGGCGGGGAGCTGTAGAGCGCGGCGGTCTGCGGGTTGTTGGCGCCGTACATCCCGATCTCGGCGTCCAGCCGCTCCGGGTCGTAGCCGCCGTCCTCCAGCGACTCCCAGGCGCTCTCCAGGAACAGCCGGTTCTCCGGGGTCATCGCGGCGGCCATCCGGTCGCTGATGCCGAACACCGAGGGGTCGAACCTGTCGTAGGTGTCCAGCACGCCGCAGGCGCGCACGTAGAAGGGGCTGTGGATCAGGGTCTCGTCGACGTGGATGTCGTCCTTGGCCAGGAAGGAGATCGACTCCCGGCCGTGGACGAGGTTGTCCCAGAACTGTTCCTTGGTACGGGCGCCGGGGGCCCGTAGCGACATGCCGATGACGGCCACGTCGCCCGGGTCGTAGTCCTGCTCGGGGGCCTGCTCGGGGTGGTCGGTCATGGGAGGCTCCTGCTCCGTGGTGGGGTGGGGCGGCTCGGGTCGCGGGCTCAGCGGTCGCCGGCCGGGCGTCCGCGCAGGGCCGCGCGGCGGGCGCCGGCCCGGCGGCGGGCCGACTGCACCACCTTGGGGGTCGCGCCCTCCTCCTCGTCGAGCCAGCGGGCGAGCGAGGCGATGTCGCGGAAGCTGAACAGGTCGGGCACCCGGACCCGCCGGTCGAAGCGACGGGTCATCAGCCGGGCCAGCCGGATCAGCAGCAGCGAGTCGCCGCCGAGGTCGTAGAAGGCGGCCTGGACGTCGATGCCGGACGGTTCGAGGTCGAGCAGCTGCCCCCAGATCTCGGCCAGGGCGAGCTCGGTGGGCGTGCTCGGCGCGGTCGTCGGCCCGCCGGTGCCGGCGGCCGGCGGCTCGGGGAGCGCGCTGCGGTCCAGCTTGCCGCCCGGCCCGAGCGGCAGCGCGGGCAGCACCACCAGGGTGGCGGGCACCAGGTAGTCGGGCAGTTCGGCGGCGAGCCGGGCGGTGACGGTGCCCTGGAGCGCCGCGTCCAGCCGGGGCCCGTCCGGGGCGGGGCCGTCGCCCGCGGGCACCAGGTAGCCGACCAGCCGGTTGCCGCGGACGGCGGCGGCGGCCTCCCGGACCTCGGGGCAGCCGGTCAGCCGGGCCTCGACCTCCTCCAGCTCGATCCGGTAGCCGCGCAGCTTGACCTGGTGGTCGGTGCGGCCGAGGAAGCGCAGCTCACCGTCCTCGGTGAACGCGACCAGGTCGCCGGTGCGGTACATCCGCCCGCCCGGGTGGAACGGGTCGGGCAGGAAGCGCTCGGCGGTGGTCTCCGGCCGGTTGACGTAGCCGTGCGCGACCCCGGCGCCGCCGAGGTACAGCTCGCCCGGGGCGCCGGTCGGGACGGGCCGGCGCTGCTCGTCCAGCACGTACACCAGGGCGCCCTCGGTCGGCGGGCCGATCGTCGGCTCCTCGGCCGACTCCTCGGGAACGAGGCCGAAGGAGCAGAACACGGTGCCCTCGGTGGGGCCGTAGGCGTTGAACACCCGGGTGGCGCCGGTCTCCCGGTACGTCCGGTCGACCAGCTTGCGGCGCAGCGCCTCGCCGCCGAACACCACGGTGCGCAGGTTGGGCGGCAGCGCCCCGGCGTCGAGCAGGCCGTTCATCACCGACGGCACGGCGTTGAGGTGGGTGATCCGGTCGGCGTACCGGCTCTCCGGCAGGTGCACGGCGCTCTCGACCAGCACCACGGCGCCGCCCCGGCACAGCGCGTTGAAGATCTCCATCACGGACATGTCGAAGCAGACCGAGCTGGCCGCCGCGACCCCGCTCAGGTCGCAGCCCTCCAGGACGCGGTCCATCGCGGCGAGCATCGCCACCGCGCCGCCGTGCCGCACCGCCACGCCCTTGGGCCGGCCGGTGGAGCCCGAGGTGTAGATGATGTACGCGGTGTCCCCGGGCACGACCGGGACGGGCCTCGCGCCCGGCTCGGTGCGCACCGCGGCGCCGTCCAGCACCAGCACGGTCGGGCCGGGCGGGCAACTCGCCCGGGAGGCGGGGGTGGTGAGCAGCAGCCGGGTGCCGCTGTCCTGCACCATGAGGCCCAGCCGGTCGGCGGGGTAGTTCGGGTCCAGCGGCAGGTAGCAGGCGCCGCTGCGCAGCGCGGCCAGGAGGGCGACCAGCAGGTCGGGGGTGCGTTCGACGCAGATCCCGACCGGGACGCCCGGGCCGGCCCCGGCGGCGGTCAGCCGTTCGGCCAACCCGGCCGATCGGCGGTCGAGTTCGCCGTAGCCGAGGACGCCGGCCTCGGCGTACACCGCGATCGCGTCGGGGTTCTTGGCGGCCAGTTCGACGAAGGCGGAGTGCAGGGTGTCGGTCACCGGTCCGCCTCCTCGGGCAGGCCGGCCGGGGCGACGGCGCCGAGGGCGAGGCCGGGCCGGGCGATCGACTCGAAGAGCACGGTGCGGTACAGCGCGAGCAGTGCGGTCACGGTGTGCCTTTCCAGGTAGCTCGGTTTGAACTGGACGTGGCCGGCCACTTCGCCGTCGATGTCGGCCATCGAGATCTCCAGGTCGAACTTGGCGAGGTGGCGGCGCACCTGGAGCGGTTCGAGCGGCAGGGCGCCGTCCGGGGTGAGGGTGGAGCCGACGCCGTGGAAGAGCTTGACCGAGCGGGGGAAGGCCTCCGAGGACAGCCAGTTGACCACCACGTCGAACCACGGGGAGCGGCCCTCGGCGCGCGGCGGCCGGAGCCGGGAGGCCAGCAGGTCGAGGGGGTAGTTCATGTGCTCCAGCAGGCCGAGCGAGAAGTCGTGCACCTCGCGCAGCAGGTCGCGGAAGCTGCGGTCGGCGGCCGGGTTGGCCCGGACCAGCACGGTGTTGAGGTAGTAGCCGACGGCGGACTCCCAGCCGGGCTCGGCCCGTTGGGCGATCGCGGTGGCCAGCACCGCGTCCTCGGTGCCGACCGCGCGGTTGAGGGTGGCGAAGAACCCGGCCAGCACCACGGTGCTGATCGACACGCCCTCGCGCAGCGCGAACTCCCGCAGCAGCCGGGTCTCCTCGGCGCTCCAGCGGAACGCCAGGTCGCGGCCCTCGTAGGTGACGCCCGGCGGCCGCTCCCGGTCGGACAGGTCGAGGTGGGCGGGCGGGTCGGCCAGCTTCGCCGACCACCAGTCCAGCGCCGCCGCGGCAGCCGGCCCGGCCAGCCACTGCCGCTCCCATGCGACGAACTCGGTGTACGGGGCGGCCGGTGCGTCGGCAACCGGGTCGGCACCCGGGTCGGCGCCTTGGTCGGCGCCCTGGCAGGAGGCCTGGTAGAAGGCCTGGAGTTCGCGGATCATCACATCGGCGGAGGCCGCGTCCGAGGCGATGTGGTGGACCAGCACCAGCAGGTAGTGGTCGGCCGGACCCCGGCCCAGCAGGACGACCCGCACCAGCGGCCCGTTGTCGAGGTCGAGCGGCCGGTGCCCCTGCCGGGCCAGCTCCTCGCGGGCCTGCTCCTCGTCCAGCGCGGAGCCGTCCAGCGCCAGGAACTCGTACACCGGTTCGTCCAGGACGACTTGGTACGGCCGCCCGCCCGCCTCGACGAAGAGGGTGCGCAGCGCCGGGTGGCGGGCCGTCACGGCCCGGACGGCGCGCTCCAGGGCCTTCTCGTCGACCGTGCTGCGGATCCGGGCGGTCACCATGAAGTTGTAGGGGACGGCGTCCGGCGAAACCATCTGCATGAACCAGAGCGAGGCCTGGCCGTGCGAGGCGGGTGCCAGGGCGAGGCCCAGGTCGTCGGCGCGCAGCTGCTCCAGGGCCGGCGCGTCGGTGGCGTCCAGCAGGCCGCGGGCGTCCAGTTCGTCGAGCAGTTCCTCGGCGTCCAGCTCGGAGAGTTCGTCGAGGAAGGCGTGGTCCGCCCGGCGGGCGGGGGCCGGTACGGGAGTCGGCGCGGCAGTCGGTGCGGGGGCGGTTGCGGGCGTGCTCGCGGGGGCGCCGCCGCCGGTGAGCTCGACGAAGTGGCCGACCACCTCGGAGATCGGGCGGCCGTCCAGGAACACCACCGGCGACACCCGGTGCCCGAACAGCGCCTGCATCCGGTTGACCAGCCGGATCCCCACCATCGAGTCCAGGCCGAAGTCCCGCAGGCAGGCGCCGGTGTCGAAGCCGCTCACCGGCACGCCCAGCGCGTCGGCGAGTTCGGCGAGGACGACCTCCGCCACCGGCCGGGCCGCGGGCTCGGGCCCGGCCTGCACGACGGTCGCTGCCGCGGGCGCGGTGGCGACCGGCGCAGCCGTCGGGGCGGCCGGGGCCCGTGGGGCCTGCGGCTCGGTGTCGATCCAGTAGCGCTCCTTCTGCCACGCCACCAGCGGGGTCTCCACCGGCTCGACGTCGTCGTCGAACAGCGGGTCGAAGGTCAGCGGCAGGCCCCGGACGTACAGCGAGGCGGCCGCGCCCAGCAGGCAGCGCAGGTCGCTCTCCTCGCGCCGCAGCGAGTTGACCGCGTGCACCCGCGCCCCGCGGGTGAGGGCGATCTCCTCGACGGCGCCGCGCAGCGTCTCGTGCGGGCCGATCTCGACGAAGGTGCCGATGCCCCGGTCGACCAGCGCCCCGATGGTCTCGGCGAAGCGGACCTGGTTGCGCAGGTTGTGCACCCAGTAGTCCACGTCGGTGGCCGGGTTGACCGCCTCGGCCAGCGCGGTGGAGTGGAAGTCGATGACGGGCGGCAGCGCGGTGATGCCCTCGATGCCCTCGCGCAGCGGCTGGAGCAGCGGGTCCATCCCCGGGCTGTGCACCGGCCGTTCGACCCGGATCCGGCGGACCGACACCCCCTCCCGCCGCAGGTCGGCCTCCAGGGCGTCGACGGCCTCGGGCGAGCCGGAGACCGCCGCGCTGGTGGGGCTGTTGACCACGGCGACGGCCGCGTGCGCGGCGTACGGGGCGAGCCGGGGCAGCAGCTCCGCCTCCGGCAGGTCGACCGAGATCATCGCGCCCGCGGCCGCCTTGCGTTCGAGCAGGTGCGAGCGGGTGACCACGACCCGGGCGGCGTCCTCCAGCGACAGCGCCCCGGCCACGCAGGCGGCCGCGACCTCGCCCAGGCTGTGCCCGACCACGGCGGCCGGCTCGACGCCGAGCCCGAGCCAGACCTTCGCCAGCGACACCTGGAGGGCGAACAGCACCGGCTGCTGGACGTCCATCTCCTCGTACCGGGCCCGCTCGGCCGGGGCGGCCAGCTGCTCCAGCACCGAGCAGCCGCCGGCCGCGCGCACGGCGGCGTCGCAGGCGGTCATCCACTCGCGGAACCCGGCGTGGGAGCGCAGGAGTTCCCGGCCCATGCCGACCCACTGGGTGCCGCCGCCGGAGAACACCAGCGCCACCCGGCGGTCGACGTTCCCGGAGGCCGCCCCGGTGAGGACCTCGGGGTGCGGCCGGCCGGACGCGACCCGGGCGAGGCCGTCCAGGACGTCCTGCCGGCTGCGGGCGAACAGCGCGATCCGGTGGTTGTGGTGGGTGCGCCGGGCGGCGAGGGTGTACGCGAGGTCGGCGACCCGCAGGCCGGGGTCGCGTTCGACGCGGTTGGACAGTTCGCGGCAGCTGTCGGCCAGCGCGCCCGCCGTGCGGGCCGTGACGGGCACCAGGTGCAGCCGGCCCGCCGGGGCGGGGTCGGCCTGGCCGGGGGCGGTGTGCCGGCCCCGGTCACCGGCCAGGAAGGGGTGCGCCGGGACGGCCAGCCCGGCCGCGTACAGCGCGCCGAGCGAGCCGAGCAGGGTGACGGCCTCGTCCTCGCCGCGCCGCAGCGAGGGCAGGGTGGCGGCGGGGAGCAGTTCCGACACCGACTTGAGCAGCAGCGGGTGCGGGCTGAGCTCGATCACCGCGTCGACGTCGTACCCGCGCAGGCCGGTCAGGGCGTCGACCACCCGGATCTCCCGGCGCAGGTTCTCCGCCCAGTAGTCCGGGCCGAGTTCGGCGCCGTCCACGGCCTCGCCGGTGACGGTGGAGATCATCGGGATCCGGGTGCTCCGGGGGCGGATGCCGTCGAGCTCCACCTTCAACGGGGCGAGCACGTGGTCGACCAGCGGGGAGTGCGGGGCGTGGCCCATCCGCACCCGGTGGTTGGTGACACCCGCGTCGGTGAGCCGCCGGACCAGGCCGTCGATCTCCTGCGGGGTGCCGGTGACCAGGGTGGAGCGCAGGCCGTTGCGGCCGGAGAGGGTGAGCCCGCCGGTCAGGTACGGCGCGACCTCGTCCGCGGCGGTCATCACCACGATGCCCTCGCCCCGCCCGACGGCCAACTGCTGGAGCAGCCGGCCGTGGTGGGCGGCCAGCCGGGAGGCGTCGTCGAAGTCGAGCGCGCCGGCCACGTGGGCGGCGGCGAACTCGCCGACGCTCTGCCCGACCACCACGTCCGGCTCCACGCCCAGCGCGCGCCAGGTCTCGGCCAGCGCGACCTGGAGGGAGAACAGCAGCGGCTGGAAGACGTCCATGTCGTCCAGTCGGCCGTCCGGGGAGAGCAGTTGCTCGACCAGGGAGAAGCCCAGCAGCTCCTTCATCCGCCGGTCGGAGCGCAGCATCGAGCGGCGGAACACCGGCATTCCGGCCAGTAGCTGGCGGCCCATGCCGACCCACTGGGAGCCGTTGCCGGAGAACAGGAACGCCACCCGCGGGCGGCGCCCGGCCGCCTCGCCGACGCTCAGCCCGCGGGCCGGCGCCCCGGCGCCGAAGGCGTCCAGCTGGGTGCGGAGTTCGGCCAGGTCCCGGGCGGCGGCCGCGAGCCGGAACGCCCCCTCGCCGGGTGCGCGGCGGCACAGTTCGCGCAGGTCGGTGGCGTCGCGCAGGGCGCGGGCCCGTTCCGCCAGCGCCTCCGGGGAGTCGGCGGCCAGCAGCAGCAGGGAGCCCTCGGGGCGCGGCAGTTCCTCCACCGCGACGTGGCAGATCGCGCCGCCGAAGCCGAAGGAGCTGACCCCGCCCCGGCGGGCGTCGGAGCGCCGCGGCCAGGGCGTCAACCGGTCCTGGACGGTCATCCGGTACTCGTCGAAGAGGATCTGCGGGTTCGGCGTGCTGTAGTGCAGGCTCGGCGGCAGCACGCCGTTGCGCATCGACAGCGCCAGCTTGACCAGCCCGACGATGCCCGCCGCCGCCTCCAGGTGGCCCACGTTGGACTTGACGGAGCCCAGCCGCAGCGGCTCGGTGCGGTCGCCGCCGAGGACGGCGCCGATCGCATTGGCCTCGATCGGGTCGCCGAGCGGCGTCGCCGAGCCGTGGCACTCGATGTAGTCCACCAGGTGCGGGTCGATGCCGGCCCGCCGGTACGCGGTGCGCAGCATCTTCTCCTGCGCCTGCGGGTTCGGCGCCGTCATCCCGTTGCTCAGGCCGTCGTTGTTGGAGGAGCTGCCCTTGATCAGGCAGTACACCGGCAGGTCGCGCTCCAGGGCCACGCTGAGCGGCGCGAGCACGACGACACCGGCGCCCTCGCCGCGGACGTAGCCGTCGGCCCGGGCGTCGAAGGACTTGCAGCGGCCGTCCGGGGCGAGCGCGCCCATCGCGTCCATCGCGGTGTAGTAGTCGGAGACGAAGCTCAGGTTGACGCCGCCGGCCAGCACGAGGTCGCTCTCGCCGAGCTGGATCGACTGGCAGCCGACGTGCACCGAGACCAGGGAGCCCGCGCAGGCGGCGTCGATGGCCATGCTCGGGCCCTGCAGCCCCAGGACGTAGGAGACCCGGTTGGCGATGATGCCGTCGTGCATGCCGGTCGCGGTGTGTGGGGTGATCTGGGCGTCGGGCCCGCGGTAGTGCGCCAGGGCGGCGTAGTCGCCCCAACAGGAGGCCATGAACACGCCGGTGTCGCTGCCGAGCAGGGTGTGCGGGGCGATGCCCGCGTCCTCCAGGGCCTCCCAGCACAGTTCCAGGACCAGCCGCTGCTGCGGGTCCATCTGGACGGCCTCGCGCGGCGAGATGCCGAAGAACAGCGGGTCGAACCGGTCGATGCCGTCGACGAACCCGCCCCAGCGGACCGCGTCGTTCATCAGCGCCCGGCGCGCGGCCGGGACGGGTCCGACGGCGTCACCGCCCTCCACCAGCAGCCGCCAGAACGCGGACGGGTCCGGACCGCCGGGGAAGCGGCAGCCGATGCCCACGACCGCGACCGGCTCGTGGGGACGGGCGCCGCGCTCGGCGCCCCGGGCGGGCTGCGCCTCGCGCGGACCCTCGACCAGGGCCCGGGCCAGCTCGCCGACGGTCGGGTACTGCCAGAGCCAGGTGGCGGGGACGGCGCGCCCGAGGAACGCGGACAGCTCGGCGGCGAGCGCCACCGACCGCGCGGAGTCCAGCCCGTACCGGTGCAGCGGGGCCCGGGGGTCCAGGGTGTTCGCGGACACGTCCAACAGTGCGGATACGCGGGAGAGCAGGAAGTCCGTGACGGCGGACGGGTCCGGCACCGTGCGTTCTTGGGGCATGGCGACTCCCTGGGCAGGGCGGAAGGAGGGAACGGGGAATGAGGGAATGGACGGGGGAACGGGCGGGGCAACGGGTGGGTCGGGACTGCCCGGCCGGACGGCTCGCGACAGCCTGGATCAGCCGCGTGCGGACGTGCGGATCAGCGGCTCGGATCGCTCGGATCGGCTCGGGTGATCGCGCAACAGCGGCCCACTGTGAAGTTCTCGCCGACGCGTGCGGCGCGGCGCCTGCCGGCCGGTCCGTCGGCGCTGTGGTCGCCGTGGACCGCGCGGAGCTGGTGTCCCGGTCCGCCCTGGATGCGGAGGTCGATCGGAAGGCCGATCGGACGGTCGATCGGGTCTGGCGCAACGAGTGTGCGAACTGTGCGAATCGATGTGCGGCGGATCACCGGGTCTTTACCGACCAGCGGGTACGAGAGTGCCACTTGGCGATTGGTGAGACAAGCGTCGTCTGCGAGCCGGTCCGGGCAGTGGCGGGATCCGATCGCCAAAGTGTCCGATTCGACCTGCTCGATCGAACGGCTCCGGCCGAACGGTGGCGACGGCGGGTGAACCGCTGCACGGCGGGCTTTCGTTCGCGCGCGATACGGCTAACCTGCCTGAAAGGCAAGGGAGTTGGAGCACGGTCGGGATTCCCCGCGAGGGGTGAGGGGTGGACAGCGGACGATCAGCGCGGGCAAGCTGACCCCCATGCCAGTTGCGAGCCCTGAGACAGCGTCAGCCTGCGTCGACCGCTCCTTAGCCCCTCGGGGCCCCGCACGGTGCCCGGCGCTTGCACCGCCCGGTGCACCGGGCCGCACCGGCCGGGCCGACCGTTCCGGCGGCCGGGCATGACCGACGTCGCGGTGCAGCCGCTGACCCGACCGGGACTGGCCCTCGGGGTGCTGGCCGGGGCGCTCGCCCTGGACGTGAGCGGCCTCGGGGTGCTCAACGCCGCCCTGCCCTCCGTCGGCAGCCGCTTCGAGCTCGCCGACACCACCCTCCAGTGGGTGATGACCGCCTACGCCGTCACCTTCGCCGGCTTCCTGCTGGTCGGCGGCCGACTGGCCGACGTGCTCGGCCGGCGGCGGGTGTTCGAGGTCGGCGTCGCCGTGTTCACCGTCTCCGCGCTGGTCGGGGCGGTGGCGCCGAACATCGGGGTGCTGCTGGGGGCGCGCGCCGTCCAGGGCGTCGGCGCCGCGCTGTCGGGACCGGCCGCGCTGGCCCTGCTCTCCGAGGCGTTCCCGGCCGGTCCGGCCCGCAACCGGGCGTTCAGCGTCTACGCGGCGGTCGGCGCCGCGAGTTTCAGCGGCGGCGTGCTGCTCGGCGGCGTGCTGACCCAGTTCCTGGGCTGGCGTTCGGTGCTGTGGTTCTCGGTGCTGCTGGGGGCCGCCGTGCTCGCGGTGACCAGGATCGGCCTGCCCGACGGCCCCGGGCACCGCGGCCGGCTGGACCTGCCCGGCGCGGTCGCCGGCACCCTCGGCCTCACCCTGCTGGTGGTCGGGGTGAGCAGCTCCGGCGCCACGGCCTGGACGGTGCTGGCCGCCGCCGCGCTCTGCCTGGTGCTGTTCGTGGTGCGGGAGCACCGCACCGCCGACCCGGTCCTCCCGCTCGGCCTGTTCCGGCTCGGCTCCGTCCGGGCGGCGAGCCTGGCGGCGTTCCTCCAGTACACGGGCTCGGTCGGGATGCTGTTCTTCGCGCCGCTGTACCTCCAGGGGATGCTGGACTACTCCCCGTTCGAGTCCGGCCTGGCGCTGGTGCCGATGTCCGCCGCGGTGTTCCTCACCGCCAACTTCGCCACCGGCCGGCTGCTGGCCCGCTTCACCCCGCGCACCCTGATGTCCGTCGGCCTGGTGCTGATCGGCGTCGGCACCGGGCTCTGGCTGGGCACCCCGCACGAGGGCTCCTATCTGGTGCACGTGCTCCCCGGCCTGGTGCTCAGCGGCATCGGCCAGGGCCTGAACTTCCCCTCGATGACCACCGCCGGGCTGGCCGGCGTCCCGGCCGAACGGCAGGGCGTCGCCGGGGCGGTCAACGTGGTGACCCAGCAGATCGGCGCGAGCGTCGGCGTGGCGCTGCTGGTCCTGGTCGCCGGGACCGGTACGGACCGGCTCGACGGCTACCACCTCGCCTACGTCACCGCCGCCGCGGCCTGTCTCCTCGGCGCCGCCGCCGTCGCCGCGGGTCGCCGCACCTGACGGGCCCCGCAGCTGACGGGCCCCGCACCTGACGCATCCCGCACCCGGCCCGCGGGCCCCGCTCGCGACGGTTGACGGCTCCGGTCCGGTGGAGCATGCTGCTGACGAAGCCAAGCAAGCGCTTAGTCACTCGCGAAAGGCGCCACCCCGTGCCGTCCCTGCTGCTCTCCCGCCGCGACCTCGACTTCCTGCTGTACGAGTGGCTGGACGTCCCCTCGCTCACGGCGCGCCCCCGGTACGCCGACCACTCGCGGGAGACCTTCGACGCCGCCCTGGACCTCGGCGAGCAGGTCGCCACCCGGCACTTCGCGCCGCACAACAAGCGGAACGACGCCGAGGAACCGCGCTTCGACGGCGAGCGGGTGCACATCATCCCCGAGGTCCGGGAGGCGCTGGCCGTCTTCGCGGACACCGGGCTGCTCGGCAGCGCCATGGACCAGGAGGTCGGCGGCGCCCAGCTGCCGTCCGTGGTGGCCAGCGCCTGCTTCGCCTGGTTCCAGGCCGCCAACCCGGGGACCTCCGGCTACCCGTTCCTCACCGTGGGCAACGCCAACCTGCTGCTGGCGCACGGCAGTCGGGACCAGATCGACACCTACGTCCGGCCCATGGTCGAGGGGCGGTTCTTCGGCACCATGTGCCTGTCGGAACCGCAGGCCGGCTCCTCGCTCGCCGACCTGCGCACCCGGGCGGAGCCGCGCGCCGACGGCAGCTACCGGCTGTTCGGCAACAAGATGTGGATCTCCGGCGGCGACCACGAGCTGTCCGAGAACATCGTCCACCTGGTGCTGGCCAGGATCCCCGGCGGGCCGCCCGGGGTGAAGGGCCTCTCGCTGTTCATCGTGCCCAAGGTGCTGGTCGGTGCCGACGGCACGCTCGGCGAGCGCAACGACGTCGTACTGGCCGGGCTGAACCACAAGATGGGCTTCCGGGGGACGACCAACACCCTGCTCAACTTCGGCGAGGGCGTGCACCGGCCGGGCGGCGAGCCCGGCGCCGTCGGACACCTGGTCGGCGAGCCGCACCACGGCCTCGCCTACATGTTCCACATGATGAACGAGGCCCGGATCGGCGTCGGCCTCGGCGCCGCCGCGCTCGGCTACACCGGCTACCTGCACGCCCTGGACTACGCCCGCACCCGCCCCCAGGGCCGTCCGGTCGGGGCCAAGGACCCGGACGCGCCCCAGGTGCCGATCATCGCCCACGCCGACGTGCGCCGGATGCTGCTGGCCCAGAAGTCCTACGCGGAGGGCGCGTTGGCCCTGGTGCTGTACTGCGGCCGACTGCTCGACGAGGAGCGCACCGGCGCCTCCCCGGAGGACCGCGCCCGCGCCCACCTGCTGCTGGACGTCCTCACCCCGATCGCCAAGAGCTGGCCCTCCCAGTGGTGCCTGGAGGCCAACAGCCTCGCCATCCAGGTGCACGGCGGCTACGGCTACACCCGGGAGTACGACGTCGAGCAGTTCTACCGCGACAACCGGCTCAACCCCATCCACGAGGGCACCCACGGGATCCACGGCCTCGACCTGCTCGGCCGCAAGGTCGTCATGGACGGCGGCGCGGGCCTGCGCCTGCTCGTCGAGACGGTCTCGGCGACCACCGCCCGCGCCGCGAGCGCCGGGGGCGAGGCCGCCGAGTACGCGGGGCAGCTCGACGAGGCCGTCCGGCGCATCGTCCCGGTCACCCGGCGGCTGTGGGCGACGGGGGACCCGGAGACGGCGCTGGCCAATGCCACCGTCTACCTCGAAGCGGTCGGGCACACCGTCGTGGCCTGGCTGTGGCTGGAGCAGCTGCTCGCCGCCGACGGGGGCACCGAGCCCGTGCACGAGGGGAAGCGGCACGCCTGCCGGTACTTCTTCCGGCATGAACTGCCCAGGACCGAGGCCCAGTTCAGGCTGTTGGAGAGTCTGGACCGGACTGCCGTGGAGATTCCGGACGACGCGTTCTGAGGGTGGTCCTGCCGGGGCGGAGCCACGGCCGCGGGGGGCGGGGGGGGCGGGGGGGGGGGGCGCCGGCGGCGCCGGCGGCGGCCCCCCCA
>NZ_JBHYGR010000115.1:16048-30406 GCF_042738155.1 Kitasatospora sp. NPDC059088
GCGGGCGCCCTCGCCCGGGCGGTGGGGGTGCGCGGGGGCGGGGGGGGGGGCCGCGGCGCCCCCGCGGCGGCGGCCGGCCGCGGCGCCCCCCCCCCCCCCCCGGCCCCGGTTCGCTACCGCTGTTCGTTACCGCTGTTCGTTGTCCTCGGTTCCGGTCGGTCAGTCGAGGGTGTAGCCGAGGACGCCCTCGGCGTTCTGGCCCTCGCAGTTGAGGTCGTTGGAGTCGAAGTGCTCGCCGTTGACGGTGCAGCGGCGCAGCACGCGGGTCGCCACACCGGCCGGCGGGGCGGTGTAGAGGTACCCGAGCGTGGTGACGAACTGCTGGCCCTCGCAGTTCGAGGCCAGCGAGCTGAACGTGTCCGTGCCGCCCCACGCGCGGCACTCGTACAGCGGGGTGGTGCCGGCGACCTGGCTGCCGGAGATCCAGCCGAGGCTGCCCTCCAGGTAGTAGCCCGCGGGCGCCGCCGAGGTGGTGCTCAGGTGCTCGGGGCCGTTGTACCGGTTGAGGTTGACGGTGCCGGGGGCGGGCTGGGTGGCGCACTGGAGCTGGGCGCTGCCCTCCCAGCTCGTGACCGGCCCGATGACGGCGGACTCGGCCGACTTCGCGCCGCGGGCCGCGAGTCGGTTGTTGTTCGGCCAGGCCTGGGCGGTGCCGACCTGGAGGCACTGGGTGCTGCTGAAACCGGCCGCCCGGGCCTGGGCGAGGGCGTCGTTGAGCGCGCTCTGCTTGGCCTGGGCGGACGTCGAACCGAAGCCGTCGCCCGTGTAGTTGGCCTGGGACGGGGTCGCCGAGGCGGGGATCGCGGCGGCCAGCAGCATGGTGCCGGCGGCTGCGACGATGCCCAGTGCGCGGGGGATTGCCCTCATGGTGTGGCCTTTCGTCGTGGGATCCGGTCGGGCCGGCGCGGGTGGCGGGGCCCGGAGGCGGCGGCCCGGGCCGGGGGTCGAGTTGCGGGTCCCGGCGTCCGGCCCGGCGCCGGAAGGAAAGCTAGCGAGGTCCCGGCCCGTCGTGGATCGGGGGTTTCCGCAGGCTCCCCGAGGGGGTGCCGGCCCCGGGGACTGCGGGAATCCACGATGGGCACGGACGGCGTCCGGCCGCAGGATCAGCCGTGCCGGACCGGGTCCAGGGCGCGCGCCACGGCGGCCCGGCCGCTGATCCCCAACTTCCGGTAGACCGAGGTGAGATGGGACTCCACCGTGCGGACGCTGAGGAACAGCCGGGCGGCGATGGCCTGGTTGGTGAGCCCCTGGGCGGTCAGGTCCGCGATCTCGTGCTCGCGCGCGGAGAGCGACGGCCCCTCGGGCGGGGCCGGTCGGCCCGGCGGGACGGCCGCGTCGGGCACCGTCCTGGCGCCGCGGGCCTCGGCGGCGCACCGGCCGGCCCGCCAGGGCAGCTCCGCCCGGGCCAGCAGGGCGTGCGCCCCCGCCCGGCCGAACAGCCGCCGGGCCGCGTCGGTCGCGCCCTCGTAGCCGGACCGGTCGCCGTGCTCGGCGGCGATCTCGGCGGCCACCAGCTGGGCCATCCCGGCCCTGACCACGAAGCCGGAGGCGGCCAGTCCGTCCGCGGCCCGGCGGGCCAGTGCCGTCGCCCGGTCCTGCTCCCCGCGCACCCGCAGCAGCCGGGCCGAGGCCAGCGACACCACGGCGCCGGCCGCCGGCAGCCCGGCGCTGCGGGCCGCCCGTCCGGCCAGTTCCACGTGCCGGGCCACCAGGGCGGTGTTGCCCTCGGCCGCGTGCACCGCGGCCATCAGGTCGTGGCCGTGGGCGGGCATCGGGTCGCGCCACCGTCCGTCGCCCAGGTTCAGCAGCCGGGCGGCCTCGGCTGCCGACGGCGGCTGCCCGCAGACCACCGAGGCCTCCACCACGGCGTGCCGGACGACCGCGCGCCACACCGCCGTCGGCGGCTCCGGCAGGCCGAGCAGCAGCTCCAGCGCGGGGCCCGCGGCGGCCGGTCCGCCCTGCCAGGCCAGCGCCCGGAGCCGGAGCGCCGCCGCGATCGCCAGGGTCTCGGTCGCGCCGAGCTCCCGCGCCAGCTCCAGGGCCCGGTCGGCGGCGGCCCGGGCCGCGTCCAGCGGTCCCGACATCAGCAGCAACGCCGCCCGCACCGCGTGCAGTTGCGGGATGACGTAGTGGTGCTGGTGGCGTTCGGCCAGGGCGATGCCCCGCTCGATGCGCTCGGCGGTGCGCTGCCGGCGCTCCAACAGCACACCGGCCCAGCCGAGTTCGGGCAGCGCGGCGAGGGCCCGGAGCTGCCCGCGGGCGTCCAGCGAGTCGGCGAGGCGCTCGGCCGCGTCCAGCGCCCGGCGGGCGGCGGGCACCGCCCCCTGGCCGATCGCGGCGAGGCTGGTCAGGCCGTGCGCGGTCAGCCGGGTACCGGCCGAGTCGTCGCGGCGTACGGCGGCCTCGATCCGGTGCAGGCTCCGCTCGGTCCGACCGTTCATCACATCCAGCCTGGCGAGCTGGAGTTGATCGCGGACCCGGCCGCCGCCGTCCCGCTCCAGCAGGCCGTACACCCGGTCCGTGCGGCCGCGCAGCCGTTCTGCGAGGGCGACCGGGCCGGCGGCCCGCTCCCGGTCCGGGGCCGGGCCCGACAGCAGCGGGCCCAGCGCCGCGGTGGCCTCGTCCAGCCGGCCGGTGAGGGTGAGCGCCCGGCCGAGCAGCAGCGTTGTCTCGGTGCGCAGTTCGGCGCAGTCCGCCCGCTCGGGCAGCGCCGCCAGGACGGCGCGCAGCCAGCGGGCGCTGGTCACCGGCTCGGGATCGAGGACGGTACGGGCGGCCGCGGTGAGCCTCGCCAGCAGCTCCCGGTCCGCGCCCGGCGTGGCGTAGGCGGCCTGCCCGGCCCACTCCGCGAGCGGGGCCCCGCAGCGGTCGAGGTGGTCGGCGGCCCGCCGGTGCGCCCCGGCCCGCCAGGCCGACCCGGCGAGCCGGTAGAGGGCGGCGGCCGGCAGCGGCCGGGTGAAGCGGTGGCGGCCGCCGGCCGGGGCGAGGAGGCCGTGCCCGGCCAGTTCGTCGAGTGCCCCGGCCACCGCCCCGGTGGGCAGTTCGGCCACGGCCGCCACCAGCGCCGGGTCGAACTCTGGTCCGGCCACGGCGGCGGCGCGCAGCACCGTGCGGGTCCGCTCCGCCAGGGTGGCCAGTTCCCCGCGCAGCTCCGGCCCGGGCTGCCAGTCGGCGGTGGCGGGTGCCGCGGGCTGCGGCCCGAGGACGCGCGGATCGCCCGCGGCCAGCCCGGCCAGCAGGTCGGTGGGCAGTTCCGTGGGCAGTTCGGGCGGCGGCCCGGTGCACGGCCCGGCCGACGGCTCCGTGAGGGCGCGCAGGTACCGGGGGTTGCCGCCACTGGCCCGCGCCAGTAATCGGAGCCGTTCCGGTGCCGCCCCCGGCACCAGCCGGGCGATCGCGGCCGGGCCCAGGGGTGCGAGCTCGATCCACACCGCGTCGGCGTCGGCGAGGGTCCGGGTCAGCCAGGGCGGACAGCCGCCGCTGCGACAGGCCAGGACGACGGTGAACCGCCCGGTCGGCGGGCTCGCGACCAGCCGGTCGAGCAGCAGCAGCGACTCCCGGTCGGCCCACTGGACGTCGTCCAGCAGGAGGACGGGCGGGGCCCCGGCGAGTGCCTCGCGCAGCTGCCGGTGCTGCCGGTGCCCGTGCTCGGGTCCGTCGGCGTTCCCGGTTCCGGTTCCGAGTCCGTGCCCGGCCCCGCTCCCGGTTCCGGCTTCGGCCTGGTCGGCGAAGGCTTCGAGCAGGCTCCGGGCGCCGGCGTCCCAGAGCGCGTCCAGCAGCAGCCCGTACGGCACCGGGCGGCCGTCCCCGGTGGCCCGGGCCCGCGCCGGGGCCACCGGTCGTCCCGATCCGGCTGCCGTGCGCCGCAGTTCGGCCAGCAGGCGGCTCTTGCCGATGCCCGGCGGCCCCTCCAGCACGCCGACCGCCGGCCGTCGGTGGCCGGTCGTCAGCAGCCCGGTGAGCAGGCCCAGTTCGTGGTCGCGCCCGGCCAGTACGTCGTCGTCCCGAGAAGTCAGCACGAGCTGGGATGAAACCACGTCCGGGCCGCAACGCCCAGGTGTCGCACACGGAAAGCCGCCGGAGACCGCCCTGGGTGGGCGGGGCCCGGCGGTCAGCAGTACGGGACGGGATCGGTCTCGCTGGTGATGTCGGTGTCCCGCACGAAGCCGACCGCGCCGTTGTCGGCCGTGGTCAGCAGCCAGCGGGTCGGGTGCGGTCCGCCGACCCAGGCCTGGTTGTCCTCCTTGCAGGAGAACCAGCTGGGGTCGGTGTTCAGGTAGCCGACGACGGTGTTCGGGTCCGGGTAGACGTGGTTGTCGCCGACGGTGCCGAAGACCGGGGCGCCGGGCACGTTGTGGCAGTACCACCGGTTGGCGTCCCCGGGCCAGCAGTTGTCGGCCGCCGAGGCGGACGGCGCGGCCACCACGCCCAGGCCCACGGCGAGGGCGGTGGCGGCGGTGGCGGCGGTGATCCTGGCGGTGATCCGGGCGGTGGCCCTGGCAGTGGCCCTGGCAGTGGTCCTGGCGGTGCGGAACGGGTTGGACATGGCGTGCTCCTGGTGCTGTGCGCGCGGGTCGGTTCGGCGCGCAGCATGCCCGGCGGCCCCGGCGTGTCACACCTCCGGTGGGCGGGGTGGCGGCAAGTGTCCGGTCTTCCGGTGTTCGTGTCCGAACCTCTCCGACTCCGATCGCGCACCCGGCCGTCGGTCGCTCAGTCCCGCCCGGTGGCGCTCCCCGGGAGCCCTGCGGCGAAGGCGGGCAGCCATCGGGAGAACAGCCCCGCGGTGGCCAGCACCAGGACGCCCATGACGGCGACGGAGCGACCGGTCGTCATCGCCTCGGCGATCAGCCCGGCCGCGACCGGGCTGAGGCCCTGGGCCGTCATCAGTCCGGTCGACTGCAGACCGAAGGCCTGCCCCCGGGAGTGCTCCGGAACCGCGGCCAGGAACGGCTGTTGCAGGCCCAGCGAGTAGCAGAACCCCACGCCCACCGCGACCAGCAGCACCCCGCCGAGCGCCACCGGGAGGCCGGGCACCGCGAAGGCCAGGAGCGGCGCGCCGAGCACGGCCAGCAACGGCAGCACCGAACGCTCCACCGTGCCGGCGCGGACGAACCGCCCCAGCACGGTGTTGCCCACCAGCATGCCGACCGGCAGGCAGGCGAGCAGCACCCCGCCGGTGCCGGTCGACAGCCCCCGGTCCCGTACGTACGGCAGGACCAGGCTCTCCGCCCCGGTGGCGAGGGCCGGCGGGAGCCAGCGCACCAGCAGCAGCCGCCGGACCCGCCGGTCCGCCAGCAGCCGCCGGCTCTCCGCCCAGCTGCCGCCCACGGTCGAGCTCCGCCCGCCCGCGCCGGAGCTCCGCCCGCCCGCCGCGCGGCGCGGCTGATGCGGCAGCGGCAGCGGGCCGAGCCGGGCCGCCACCCACACCCCGGCCGCCAGGTGCGCGAGCGCGGTGACCAGCAGCGCGCGGCGCGCGCCCAGGCCCGCGACCGCCAGGCCGCCGCAGCCCAGCCCCAGCAACTGGGCGCCGGAGGACACCACGTTCAGCAGGGAGCGGCCGGGGACGTACGCGGTGCCCGGCAGCACCTCGGCCACCGCCCGGCCGGTGGCGCCCTGGCTCACCGGCGTGGTGGCGGCCACCGCCGCGACCAGGGCGAGCACGGCCCAGTACGGCATCGCGACCAGCACCAGGACGACGGCGGTGGCGCCCTCCAACAGGTAGCCGAGGCCGATCAGCCGGGCGGGCTGCACCCGGTCCGCGACGTTGCCGAGCAGTCCGGAGCCGATCACCTGGGGGATGAAGGAGATCCCGTAGGCGAGCGCACCGAGCACGGTGGAGCCGGTGGCCGTCAGCACCAGGACGGAGAGGGCGACCGTGCGCAGGCTCTCGGCCACCGTGCCCAGCCCGTAGCCGCACAGCAGCACCCGGTACGGGGCCACCGCCAGCAGCTGCCGGTAGCCGACGCGCTCGGCGGCCGGTGCCGTCGGGGGCGCGCCCGCGGCACGAGTCACGGCCGCGCCCCCGGCCTCCGGCCGCCCGCAGGAGCCCGTTCACCCGCGAGCTGTCGTTCGCCCGCGGGAGCCCGGTCGGCGCCCGTGACCAGCAGTTGCTGGAGGCCGCGCAGGGTCGCGCTGGGCCGCCGCACCGGCTCCCCGACGATCCGCAGCTCCTCGTACCGGTCGCCGAGCGCGTGGAACAGCGCCTGCACGATCCGGACGGCCAGGTGGTTGCCCAGGCAGGCGTGCACGCCCCGGCCGAACCCGAGGTGCGGGTTGGGGTCGCGTCCGAAGTCGGCCCGGCCGGGCTCCGGGAAGACGGCCGGGTCGTGGTCGGCGGCGCCGAACACCGCGAGCACCACCTCGCCCCGGCGCAGGCGCCGGCCGCCCAGGTCGACGTCGGTGTGGACGGCCCGGCCGGTCGCCTGCACCGGACCGTCCAGCCGGAGCAGCTCGTTGACGGTGGCGGAGTCCGTCGTGCGCAGGTCCGCGCCGCTGAGCGCGCCGTGCCGGTCCAGCCCGAGCAGGGCGTTGCCGATCAGGCTGGTGGTGGAGGTGTAGCCGGCGTGGAACAGCGCCCGCGCCGTGTTGACCAGGTGTTCGGCGGGCACCTCGCGCCGGGCGGCGGTGAGCCCGGCCATCATGCCGTCGGTGTACTCGGCCCGGAACCAGCCGTCGACGAGGTCGTTGAGCAGCACGCGGGCGGCCAGGCCCGGTTCGATCCGCTCCGGCGCGAGGCCCCCGTCCATGCTGAGGACCAGGGCGCGGGAGGCCGCGCGGAACTCGGCGTCCTGGACCGGCGGCGGGGCGCCGAACAGCAGGCAGGTGGCGGACAGCGACAGCGGTTCGGCGAGCTCGGTGATCACGTCGGCCGGTTCGTCGCCGAGCCCGGCGACCAACTCCTCGGCCGTGCGCCGGACCTGCTCGGTCCAGCGGTCCAGGTCGACCGAGCGGAGCGCGGCGAGCACCGGCTTGCGCAGCTCGGTGTGCTCGGGCGGGTCGAGGGTCTGCATGCTGAGCCGCTGCCAGGGGACGTCCCGGCCGGCCTTGCGCAGGTCGGAGCCGAAGGTCCCGGTGTCCTTGACCACCCGGAGGCAGTCCTCGTGCCGGGTGAGCACCCACACGCCGAGCTGCTCGTGCCAGTGCACCGGGTCCTCGGCACGCAGCCGGGCGTAGACCGGGCGCGGGTCGGCCAGCACGGCGGGGCTGAGCGGGGCGAAGAGTTCCCCGCCGGGCTCCGCGGTCACCGGGCCGCCCCCGTCGGCGGACGGTCGACGGCGCCCGGGCCGCCCGAGCGCCGGGCCAGCACGAAGTCCTCCGGCAGGCCGGGCGGCGGGTCCAGGAGCGCGAAGCCCGCCTCGGCGAGCTCCCGGTGCACGGCGGGCCGCGGCACCGTGAACAGCACCCGGGAGACCGTCTCCTGCTGGACGGTCCGGCCGTCCAGGCTCGCCGTGTACTCGGCCCGGCGCCGCATGGTGGAGTCGGTGAGGGCCTCCGAGGAGGTGCGCAGCCGGTACTCGACCCCGGCCACCGTGGTCCGTGCGGCGGTCCGCAGCTCCCAGGTGCTCGGCCGGCCGTCGGTGAGCATGTCGAGGGCGAGCAGCCCGCCCGGCCGGACGGCGCCCGCCAGGTCCGCGAACAGCTTGCGCCGGTCCGGGCCGTCGAGGCACTGCAGCACCCCGGCGCACAGCGCGTAGTCCACGCCGGTGGGCAGGCCGGTCGCGCCGGCCGGGAGCAGCACCGTCCGCGCGGCGAGCTCGGGCCGGGCGGACAGCTTGGCGAGGTGGACCGCGCGCATCCCGCGCGAGGGCTCGAAGCAGTGGACGGTGCAGCCGAGTTCGGCCAGCCGCAGGGCCAGGGTGCCGGTGCCGGAGCCGAAGTCGAGCACCACGTCACCGGCGCGCGCCGGCCCGGCGAACGCGTCACCGTTCGGCGAGGTCTGGTGGCCGGCGGCGGAGGCCCGGGCGAAGAGGTCGTAGTAGTAGGCCATGACGTCGTACGGATCCGGTGCGGCGAGCGCGCTGCCGCCGGTGGGCTCTTCCACTCTGCATCAGTTCCTTCGGGAATCGTGGCGGTGCGCAGGCCGGAAAAAGGTGTTGGCCGTCGGCTCATCAGCCGTCGGCCAACACTCGCGCTATTCCTGTGTTCATGGATTCAACAGGTTTACGGGTTTCAGTGGTCGTAGCTCATGTCGAGCCCCCTTTCCGCTGACGACTGCAGAAACTATCCACCGCGCCGAACCGTCGGACAACGCCGGGAATACGGCAGCAAACTGCATGGCAGCTACTTCCGCCATTTCCGGCGCCGGGCCGACGGGCCTTGCTAGGCGAGCCAGACCGGCCCCCAGGAGAGCGGCTGCGCGCCCAGGATCGGATCCTCGACCACCCTGATGCCCAGCACCCGGAGCCGGCGGGCGGACAGGTAGCACAGCACGTCCTCGGTCAGCCGGTGCAGCGCTCCGTCGGACAGCGCCCCGAGCAGCCCGTCGGCGGACGGCCGCCCGGCCCCGCCGGCCGGCTGCGGGGCCGCCCAGGCCGACCGCTGCGCCCGGGTCACCGCCGCGGCCCGCGCATGGCGCAGGGCCCCGCAGGCGTCGGCGCCCCAGGCCGCCGTCGGCGGCGCGCCGGACGGCCGGTCGAAGAGGCGGACGATCCGCCATCCCCCGGGCAGGCCGGGCACCCGGTGGACCACGAGGCCCCGCCCGGTCCCCGGTGCCCCCGCCCCGACGGCCCGCCGGTCGGCCGCCCGCCGGGACAGCAGGGCGAGGGCGCCGTCGAGCAGCCAGTGCCGCTCGCTCGGCCCCGCCGCGCCGACGCTGGGGCCGCGGGGGGCTGGCCCGCCGCCGGGGTAGGGCGCGGGGGCCAGCGACCGCAGGCCGTCCAGGACGTGGTGGAGGTGCGGGGGCCGGTCGAGCGGGCCCCGGTGGTCCGGCGGCCGGCGGGTCGTGACGAGCAGGCCGCTCCACGGTTCGAGCAGCGGGGCCGCGCCGCGCAGCGGGTCCTCGGGGTCGGCCGGGGTGTCCGTCAGCCGGTCGCCGAGCGCGCGGATCCCGCTCCACCGCGGGCGGCCCGGGCCCGCCAGGGTGACCCGGCTGACCGAGCCGCTCGCCCGGTGCACGACCGCGGCGCCGTCGTGCGGGGAGCGGGCGAGCAGTTCCCTGAGGGTCTCGCGCAGCGCCGTTCCGGCGGTGCCCGGGCCGCCGCCGGGCGGCGCCGGCGGGCTCGGCGCTCCGCCGGCGCGGTGCCACAGCGCGACCCGTCTGACCAGTTCCTCGTGCCGCTCGCCCGGCCGGGCGCCGCCGGGGCCGAGGACGGCGAGGCCGGGCAGCACGGTGACCGGCATCGGCTGCTGCTTGTCGGGCATGCGGCGCGGGGCGTCCTTCATGAGGGGGCGGCGTGCGATCGGCCCCCGCCTCCGACGCTCCGGTGCCCCGCGGCACCGAACGGGGTGCCACGGGTACGGCTTCGACCAAGCTTCGGCCCGGCCGCGGTGCCGCGTCCATCGGGGGAGCGCGGCAGGAAGCTGCACGGCAGTCTTGCCCGCGCGGACGGCGGACGGCGGTGGGGGCCGGTGAGGGTGTCCGCGGGTGGGGCGAATTCCCGTACGGCCTGTGGGGGAATGCCGCGCGCGGGACCACCGAATCATCAATTCCGGTATCGGCATTCCGTTTCCGTCCGGGCCGGTCCGGAAACGGGTGGCCGGTTTTCCATGCTCATGACGACAGTGCGGGCTAGGGTGTCCCGTGAAGCGTCGCTGTTGTCCGACGGTGAGGCGTATGGATTGCGGTGGAAATGTCCCAAAAGGATATGACGTACCTGGACGACACCAGTTCCGCGAAGACCGGTTCCGTGCAGCTGAGCCCGATCGCCGTATCGATCTACGGCGCGGCCCTGCGGCGCGGCCGGATCTCCGAGGCGGACCAGCCCGAGCTGCTCGAAGAACTGCGCGCCACCCCCGCCGAGGTCGAGCTCGGGCTCGCCGTCCTCAGGGAGTTGAGGCTGCTCACCCCGGCCCTCGACGACCCCGGCGCACTGACCCCGGCCAGTCCCGACTCGGCCGCCGCCGAACTGGTCACCCCCATCAAGCAGGAGATCGCCGGCCTGGAGCAGTTGGCGTCGGACCTCGAATCCCGGGTGCTCTCGCTCAAGTCGCTCTACTTCGAGAGCCGTCAGCGGCGCAACCGCCGGGAGGCCGTCGACGTCATCGACGGCGCGGGCCGCGTCCGCTCGGTGCTGGGCGAGGCCTTCCGCCGCTGCGCGGTCGAGGTCCTCGGCGCCCACCCCGGCGTCATCTCCGAGCAGGACATCGAGGGTTCACTGCCCGAGCAGCTGGAGCTGCTGGCCCGCGGAGTCCGCCTGCGCCTGCTCTTCCAGCACCCGGTCAGGACGAGCGCCCGCCGGCGCGAACTGCTCGAACGGCTCACCCGGGCCGGCGGCCGGATCCGCACCTGCGAGGAGATCGCCGACCGGATCGTCATCCTCGACCGCGAGACCGCGTTCATCCCCACCTGCTCCGGCCCCGACGGCGCGGTCGTCCTGCGCGAGCCCTCCACCGTCGACTTCCTCTACCGCTCCCTCGAACAGGCCTGGTCCGCCGCCCTGCCCTTCGAGCCCGACGGCCCGGGCGGTCCCGGCGGCCCCGGCGCGCCCCGCCGTGGCATCGCGGGCGAGGAGATCAAGCGCGCGATCCTGCGGATGCTCGCCGCGGGCGCCAAGGACGACCTGATCTCCCGCCGGCTGAGCATCTCGGTCCGGACCTGCCGCCGCCACATCGCCGAGATGATGGACGAACTGGAGGTCTCCAGCCGCTTCCAGGCCGGGGTCAAGGCGATCGAGGCGGGCCTGATCCGCTGCTCGACGGCCCCGGGTGACCCGGCGTCCCGGGAGGCGGCCTGCTGACCGGTGGTGCGGGCCGGCGCTGCCGGTCGGACAGCTGGCGGGTCAGCCCACCGGGGTCGGCAGGGCGTCGGCGAACCGGTCGACCACCTCCTCCAGAGCGGTGGCGGCGCCGGGGGAGAGCGCGGTGCTGCCGTCCGGCGCGGTCAGGATGTCGCGGTCGAGGACGAACCAGCCCTGGGTGACGTGCGCGGCCCCCATGCTGGTGAGCACCGGCCGCAGGGCGTAGTCCACCGCCAGGACGTGGGCCGGTGAGCCGCCGGTGGCCAGCGGCAGCACGGTCCGGCCCGCCAGGGCGTACTGCGGCAGCAGGTCCAGCAGGCACTTGAGCAGGCCCGAGTAGGCGGCCTTGTAGACGGGCGTGCCCACCACGACGCCGTCGGACCGCCGCAGCAGCTCGGCGACCTCGACGACGGCGGGGTGGGCGACGTCCGCGCCGGTGAGCACCTCCGCGGGCAGCCGGCGCACCTCCAGCGCGGTGACGTGGTGGCCGCGGGCTTCGAGGCGGTGGGCGGCCGCCCCGAGCAGGCGGGTGGTGCGGGAGACGGGGGACGGGCTGCCGGAGAGGGTGAGGATGCGGGCCATGGGAACCTCGATCGGGCGGTGCGGTGGGCGGGTGGGTCGTGACGCGACGTGCGGGCGGGTCGTCGTACGGCCTGCGGACCTGCGGACCTGCGGACCTGCGGGCCTGCGGGCCTGCGGGCCGGTGTCAGACGGTGGCGATCCGGTGGATCTCGGCGAGGGTGCGGGCGTCCAGCAGGTCGGGCAGCGACAGCCGGCGGCCGCTGAGGCGTTCCAGGGCGGTGAGCAGGCTCAGCAGGTGGAGCGAGTCCCAGCCGGGGAGGTCGTCGAAGTCGACCTCGGCGTCCTCGGGGCCGAGCGGCAGGCCCAGTTCGGTGGCGGCCACGGTGATCAGTTCGGCGAGGCCGTCGGGGGCGGTCATGCGGGGTGTCCTTCCAGGAGGCCGGCCAGCTCGGCGTCGAGCCGCAGGTGGCCGGGCGGGGGCAGTTCGGTGGCGAGGTCGTGGCGGAAGGCGAGGCCGCCGTTCGCGGCTGCCGGGTCGTCGGCGGGGGCGAAGCCGTACCGGGGGAGGAGGTCCTTGACCGTGCCGTTGCGCGGGCCGGGCCGGTAGTGGCCGGTGACCGCGCGCAGGCCGGTGCCGGCGGCCAGGCCGAGGACGGCGGAGAGCACCGCCTGCTCGATGCCGCGGGAGAACACCCGGCAGCTCAGCAGGAAGTTGTCGATCCGCAGCGCCTCGCCCTCCCGGGTCAGGAAGACCGCGCCGACCAGGCCGTTGTCGCCGAAGCGGTCGGCGGAGCGCACGGTGAGCACCCCGGAGCCCTCGGCGGCCGCGAAGGCCGCCACCTCGGCGGGCTGGAGGCGGCGGGTGGTCAGGTTGAACTGGTTCGTCCGCAGGGTGAGTTGGGAGACCCGGGGGAGTTCCTCGGCGGCCAGCGGGCGCAGCCTGACCTCGACGCCCAGCTCGTCCAGGTACTCGGCGAGCGAGTCGAACCCCTGGAGGAAGTCGCTGCGGGCGACCTCGCCCCGGTAGAGCGCGGCGCGCTCGCGGTCCTCACCGGTCAGCCGGCGGACGTCGAACCAGCCGTCGGACAGCAGCCGTTCGACGTGCAGCGCCGGTTCCTCGTCCAGCGCCACCACCGCGACCTCGGGCAACTCCCGCCTGACCAGGCCGCGTTCGTAGGGCGAGTCGTCGACGAAGACGAAGCCGGAGGTGCCCAGGTTGAGCGCCTCGGCGAGGTCGGCGATCCCGGCCGGCTTGGGGAGCCAGTCGGCCGTCACCCGGACGAAGTCCGCCTCGCGCAGCGTCATCTCCGGGTGGTCCCGCAGGACGGCCAGGACCGGCTCGGGGTCGTTCTTGCTGACGGCGGCGAGCAGCACGCCCTGGGAGCCGAGCTGTTTGACCACCCGCTGGAACCCGCGGAACGCCTCGCCGCGCGGCGTCCCGCCCGCCTCGACGCCCTCCGGGCCGTCGTCGCCGAGGATGCCGCCCCACAGCGTCTGGTCCAGGTCCAGGACGAGCACCTTGCGGGTCAGCCCGGCCAGGTGGCGGGCCAGGTGCCCGGCCTCGCGGGCGTAGGCGGCGAGCAGCGGCTCGGAGAGGTGGGCCTTCGCGTAGACGTCGAGCCGGGCGTCGGTGACCGGGACGCCCTCGGCGAGCAGCGGGTCGAGGTCGAGGACCACCACCGAGGGGTTCTCCTCGCCCAGCCGCAGCAGCCGGGCGTTGGCCTCCCGCCAGAGCGCGCCGAGCCGGGCCCGGGACTGGTGGTCGACCAGCTGGTGGGTCCAACGCCGGGGCAGGGGAATGGTGTTGAGGACCAGGACGCCGCGGGCCGAGGCCGCGAAGCGGGCCGCCAGCGCGGTGATCAGCTCGACCTTGCCGTCCAGCACCCGGGCCGCGTCCTCCGGCCGCCAGGGCAGCGGGACCTCGTCGAAGACCACGGCCGGGTCGAGCAGGCAGAGCGTCAGGTCCGGATCGGCGGCGTAGAGCGGGCTGCCGGGGTCGGACAGCTCGAACACCCAGCTGTCGAAGTCGCCCCGGTACGGGCGCAACAGCAGTCCGTGCCGGGCTAGTTCGCCGGTCAGCGGGGCGATCAGCGGGGCCACGGTGCCGTGCCCGAGGACGGCGACGGTGAGCACGGGGGTGCCCGGGTGGGCGGCCAGCACCTCCGCCGGGTCCAGCCCGGCCAGGATCCGGCCCGCGTGCGCCGTCCGGGCCGGGTCGGCCTCGGCGAGCAGGGCCCGGACACCGGGGTACCCGGCGGCGAGGCGGCCCTGGCGGCGGAGGTCGAGCAGGGCGTGGGCCGGGTCGGCGGTCGTGTCCATCGGGGGCTCTCCGATCGGTCTTCTCCGGGGCGTGGGGCCGTGGAGCGGTGCCGGGCCATCGTGGCCGGGCGGGCTGAACCGGGCCTGAATCCCGGCCGGGCGAGGGCCGGTTCAGGGCCGGTTCAGGGCCGTTTTCGCGGCACCCCGGAGAGTGGGTGGCTCCCTGCGACCCCGAGACCCCGGGAGGTACCGGGTTGGACGTCCTGCATCCCCGGTCGGCGCGCCGCCGCCGGGCCGCCGCCTGGGCACTGCGCCGGATCCTGCTGCCGATGAGGTGGTTCGCCGTCGGCTGGGCGCCGCTGCCGGGCTGCGACGGCTCGGAGTGGGCCGGCCCGTCGGCGCGGCCCGGTTCGCCGCCGTCGCCGCCGTCGCCGGTCGGCCCGCCGGCCGGGCACCCCGAGCGGCTGCTGGTCGGGGTGCCGCCCACGCCCGTCGAGCGGGAGCTGTGGGCGGGCCTGACCCGGCCGAGCTGAACGCGCCACGTTCAGGGGTGGTTTAGGGCCTGCCTCTTGGATCCTTGCCGGGGTCGCGACGCCGGGGCACGCACCTCGCCGCGTTGTCGTCGGTCGCCAATGCGCTGCATTGGGCTCCCTCCTCCGCCTTGCGATGCACGCACCCCAAC